>NZ_JBSHGQ010000009.1:0-95153 GCF_053617895.1 Microbacterium sp. NPDC055683
GCCCCCGGGGGCCGGCGTCGTCGCGTGCGCGTGGTCTCAGGCGCTCTTGCGGGTCGGGTCCGCGCCCGCTCCGCGGCGATCGCGGATGAACGCGAGCCGCTCGGCGAGGATCTCCTCGAGCTCCTCGATCGAGCGCCGCTCGAGCAGCATGTCCCAGTGGGTGCGGGCGGCCTTGTCGCCGGAGTGGTCGACCTCCACCGTGCCCTTGTCGAGCTTCAGGAGCGCCTCTCCGCCGCACGTGCGGCACTCCCACGTCTCGGGAGCCTCGGCGTCCGCGGCGAACATGAGGGTCGTCTCGCGCTCGCACGAGGAGCACACGTATACGTGCTCCTTGCGCTCCATGAAGACGACGCCCTCTTCGCTCTGAAGACTCTGGGCGCCGAGCCGGATACCACGAAGGCTGCGATCTGCCATGATTCAAGTCCTCTCGTCGGTCACCAGTTCTAACGCGTCCGGCTGTGCGGATCATCCGAACCGTCGCGCGCCGATGGGGTATTCCCAGGCGTTGCCCAGGCCCCCGCCTGGATCACGCGGGGAACACCGCGAGAGCGGCATCGGCGCGGTCGGTCACGACGCCGTCGACGCCGCCGGCCACGAGCGCGCGCATCCGGTCGGTGTCGTTCACGGTCCAGACGTGGATCTCGACGCCCGCATCATGCGCCCAGCGGACGAGCCGCGGCGTGAGGACGCGGACGGGACCCCGGCGCTCGGGGATCTGCAGCGCGTCGACGGTGCGCAGGAGGCGGTCGGCCCGGCCGCGCAGGCCGACCGCCGCGGCGCCGACGATCCGGGCGATGAGCGACGATCCCGCGCTCGTCGCCACCTCTCCGCCGGCGGCAGCGAGCGCGGCCATCCGACGGTCGTCGTCGAACGCCGTGAGCAGCACGCGATCGGCATGCTCCGCGACGATCTCGCCCGCGCGCCGTGCGGCGGCGTCGGCCTTCACGTCGACGTTGAAGCGCACCGCCGGGAAGTCGCGCAGCGTGTCCGACAGCACGGCGAGACCACCGCGGGGTGCCATCAGGTCGGCGAGCTCCCTGCATCCGACATCGGAGACCGGACGGGGATCGCCCGTGACCCGCTCGAGCGTGTCGTCGTGGAAGAGGACGATCTCGCCGTCCGCCGTGGCGTGGCAGTCCGACTCGACGTACTCGACGCCTGCCGCGTGAGCGGCGGCGATCGCGGCGATCGAGTTCTCGGCGACCCCGTCCGCCGCCATCTCCGGCGTCACGAGACCGCGGTGCGCGAGCACGCGCGGACGCCGTGCGCCCGTCAGATACGGATGCGTCACGCCTGCGGGGGAGCGGAGCTCCCGCCGAGGCCGCCGAGACGTCCGGCGAAGCCGCCGGAGATGCCCTTGAGCGCCTCGGTCAGCTCGCTCGGGATGATCCACAGCTTGCTCGCCTCGCCCTCGGCGATCTTGGGCAGGGTCTGCAGGTACTGGTAGGCGAGGAGCTTCTCGTCGGGGTTCCCCGCGTGGATCGCGTGGAACACCGTCGTGATCGCCTCCGACTCGCCCTGCGCACGGAGCACCTGCGCCTGCTTGTCGCCCTCAGCCTGCAGGATCGCGGCCTGTCGCGCGCCCTCCGCGACGAGCACCTGCGACTGCTTCTGCCCCTCCGCCGTGAGGATGGCCGCGCGGCGATCGCGCTCGGCGCGCATCTGCTTCTCCATCGCGTCCTGCAGGGTGACGGGCGGGTCGATCGCCTTCAGCTCCACGCGGCTCACCTTGATGCCCCACTGGCCGGTCGCCTCGTCGAGGACGGCGCTGAGCTTGCCGTTGATGACGTCGCGGCTGACGAGCGCCTCCTCGAGGTTGAGGCTGCCGACGACGTTGCGGAGTGTGGTGATCGTGAGCTGCTCGACGGCGCCGAGGTAGTTCGCGATCTCGTAGGTGGCAGAGCGCGGATCGGTCACTCGGAAATACACGACGGTGTCGACGGCGACCGACAGGTTGTCCTCGGTGATCACCTGCTGCGGCGGGAAGGTCACGACCTGCTCGCGCAGGTCGACGCGCGTGCGGGCCCGGTCGATGAACGGCACGATGAGGTGCGGACCGCCGTAGAGCGTGCGGTGGTACTTGCCGAGACGCTCGACGATGATCGAGTCGCTCTGCGGGACGATGCGAATCGAGCGGACGAGGATCGTGATCACGAAGATCACGACCGCCGCGACGAGGATCCACGTCAGCACGGTCCCGACGATGTTGCTGGGTTCGTCCATCTCTCAGTTCTCCTCCGTCGAGCGGGTCGTGACGAATGCGGTCGCGCCCTGGATGGACTCGACGCGGATGGGGGTCTGCGGGGCGAGCGGGCGGTCACCGTGCACACGGGCGCTCCAGGAGTCTCCATTCGCGAGCTTCACGCGCCCCGACATCGCGGTGACGGTCTCCGTGACGACGCCGGCGAGCCCGATGAGCGCGTCGACGTTGAACGCACGGTCGTCGGCCCCTCGACGGAGCCTTCGCAGGAGCGTCGGGCGCACGAACACGAGCAGGGCGACGGCCGCCGCCGCCGCGACGATCACCTGCAGCCAGATCGGGGCGCCGACGAGGCCGGCACCCAGGCCGAAGGCGCCGCCCACGCCCAGCATCAGGAACGTCAGCTCACCGGACACCATCTCGATGACGAGGAAGACGGCGATGATCGCCAGCCATCCGATCCACGCGTACTGCTCGATCGCCTCCATGACGGCCCCTCCCGGCGCGATATCCTGCTCGGAACCTATCACGGGGCCCCTCGCCGAGCCGGGCGGCCATGCCGTGGGGGAGCGCCCGCCTTGGTAGGGTCGGACGGTTCCCGTCCCCACGCTTCGGAGTCATCGTGTCGCAGCCCCTCGCCCCTGGATCCCTCGCCGGCAAGACCGTGCTCGTCACGGGCTCGTCGCGCGGAATCGGAGCGGACACCGTCCGCTACGTCGCCCAGGCGGGCGCCGACGTCGTCATCAACTTCCGCAACAAGGCCCCCCGAGCGGAGAAGCTCGCGGACGAGGTCCGGGAACTCGGCGTGCGCGCGCTCGTCGTCGGCGCCGACCTCACCGACCACGGTTCCGTCGCCGCGATGGTCGAGGCCGTCAAGGAGGAGTTCGGCTCTCTCGACGTGCTCGTGCTGAACGCCTCCGGCGGCATGGAGACCGGTCTCGGCGAGGACTACGCCCTGCGCCTCAACCGCGACGCCCAGGTCGACGTCCTGGAGACGGCGCTCGAGATCATCCCCGCGGGGGGACGCGTCGTCTTCGTGACGAGCCACCAGGCGCACTTCATCCGCACCACGCCGACGATGGACGCCTACGAGCCGGTCGCGCTGTCGAAGCGCGCCGGGGAGGACGCCCTCCGCGAGCGCATCCCGGCGCTCGCGGCCCAGGGCGTCGAGTTCGTCGTGGTGTCCGGCGACATGATCGAGGGCACGATCACCGCGACGCTCCTGGAGCGCGTGAACCCGGGCGCGATCGCGGCGCGGCGCGAGGAGGCCGGGCGCCTCTACAACGTGTCGGAGTTCGCGGCCGAGATCGCGCAGGCGATCGTCGACCCCGTCCCCGCCGGCAACGAGCGCATCGTGGGCGACACGAGCGGCTTCGGCACGACCGCCTGAGCGGATCATCCTCGGGGAGGACGCACCCGCGACCTGCGGCCGACGACCGAGGGCGAGGGTTTTCCTAGCGTGGGGGCATGCTCGCGCTCCTCGCCTCCGTCAACGCCGTCCTGCTCGCCGCGGCGGCCTCGCCGTGGGTGTACGCGGTGACCTTCGCCGCGACGGCTGTCGACGGGGTCTTCCCGCCGGTGCCGAGCGAGACGATCGTCGTGTCGGCTGCGGCGGTCGGCGCGTCCGCCGGCACGCCACTGCCCTGGCTGGTCGCGCTCGTCGCCGCAGCGGGCGCATTCGCGGGCGATGCCCTGACGTACGCCATCGGCCGGGGGATCGGCACCGATCGCTTCCGGTGGATGCGGGCGCCGCGGGTGCGACGAGCGGTCGCGTGGGCGCAGGACGGCCTCGCGAGGAGGGGAGCGTCGCTCATCCTCATCGCGCGGTACATCCCCGTCGGCCGCGTCGCGGTCAACCTCACGGCCGGCGCCACACGCTATCCGGTGCGGCGGTTCCTGCCGCTGGCGGGCCTCGCCGCCCTCACCTGGGCGGCGTACTCGGTCGGGATCGGCGTGCTCGCGGGATCGTGGCTTCGGGACCAGCCGCTGCTCGGTGCACTCTTCGGTGCAGGTGCCGCCGTGCTCGTCGGAATGGCCGTGGACCGGGCCATCGCATGGCGTGACCGTCGGCGCCTCACCCGAGAAGCCGCCGTCCGGGAAGCCGTCACCCGAGAAGGAGAGCGCAGCCGAACAGCACGGGCAGGCATCCGAGGGTCGTGAGGAAGACGATGTCGCGTGCGACGACCTCGCCCGTGCCGTATCGCTGCGCGTAGTTGAAGACGTTCTGCGCGCTGGGGAGCGCGGCCAGCACGACGACGGCGAGCAGCGCGTGCCCCTCCAATCGGAAGGCGAACGTGCCCAGCGCCCAGGCGATGACCGGCATCGCGAGAAGCTTGAGGGCGGTCGCGAGGAGGATGTCGCGGCGCGTCCCGGCCTGCGTGAGCACGCGCTGACCGTAGAGCGACATCCCGAAGCTCACGAGGAGCACGGGGACCGAGCCGCCAGCCAGGAGGTGGACGGGCTCCATCACGATCGCCGGCAGATCGAGGTCGAATGCGGCCACGAGCACGCCGAGGAGGGCGCCGATGATCATGGGGTTGCGCAGCGTGCGCCGAATGATGCGCCCGAACGAGGCATCGCTCGTCGTCGAGGCGTCGAGGATGGCGAGGACGACGGGCGTGATGACGAGCAGCTGGAAGAGGAGGATCGGCGCGGCGAGGGCGCCGTTGCCGAGGACGTAGGTCGCGATCGGGATGCCGATGTTGTTGCCGTTCACGTAGCCCGCGCCCAGCGCGCCGACGGTCGTCTGCGCCCAGGTCCGGCGCCATGCGAGGCGCGCGACGAGGCCGAACACGACGAAGACGATCGTGGCCGTGATCGCCGATGCGGGAAGCAGCGACGAGAACAGCACCGACAGGTCGGACTCGGACAGCACGCTGAAGAGCAGGAACGGGTTGAGGACGAAGAAGCACAGCCGACTGAGCACGTAGCGGCCCTGCGGTCCCAGCAGATCGATCCGCCCGACGATGTAGCCCGTCAGGATGGCGACGGCCACGACGGCGAACCCCGTGAGCACGTCGATCATGCGCCTGCGCCCCGGTCGGTCTCCACGGATCCAACCTACCGATCCGCCGGCGCGCCTTGTGCCGCCGCGGACCGCCCCTTAGCGTCGGAGGACGTGCCGCAGCGGATGCGAGGAGTCGTGATGAGCCGTGTCGTATGCGATGTCACCGTGTCGTTGGACGGCTTCGTCGCCGGGCCGGAGCAGAGCCTCGAGCATCCGCTCGGGCGCGGGGGAGAAGACCTCCACCGGTGGCAGTTCGCGGAGGGCGCCGAGCATCGGCGCGAGCGCGACGCCATCGTCGCGGCTCGCGCGTTCATCATGGGTCGCAACATGTTCGGCCCCGTGCGGGGGCCGTGGCCGGACGCATCGTGGACCGGCTGGTGGGGCGACGACCCGCCGTATCACGGCCCCGTCTTCGTCCTCACGCATCACGAGCGTCCCGACCTCCCGCGGGACGGCGGGACGACCTTCCACTTCGCGACGTCGGGGATCGCGGATACGCTCGCCCGGGCGCGGGCGGCGGCGGATGGCGGCGACGTCGCGATCGCCGGCGGCGCGGCGACGATCGCGCAGTTCCTCGAGGACGATCTCGTCGACGAGCTGAGGCTGCATGTCGCGCCGGTCCTGCTCGGTTCGGGGGAGCGGCTGCTCGACGGGGTCACGGAGTTCCGGCTCGTCCCGGTGAGCGCACGGGCGACCTCGCTCGTGACGCATCTCGTCTACGGCCGTGAGGCGGCCGGCGTGGCAGAATCGCACGGGTGACCGGTCCATCCGACACCTCCGACCGCCTGCGAGAGCTCGTGCTCCTCCGTCGTGTGCGTGACCGTATCGACCGCGAGTATGCGGAGCCCCTCGACGTCGAGAGGCTCGCGCGGGGTGTCGGGATGTCGGCGGGGCACCTCAGCAGACGGTTCCGCGCCGCGTACGACGAGACGCCGTACTCCTACCTCATGACGCGTCGCATCGAGCGGGCGATGGCTCTGCTGCGTCGCGGCGACCTGTCGGTGACGGAGGTGTGCTTCGCGGTCGGCTGCGGATCGCTCGGCACATTCAGCACGCGGTTCTCCGAGCTCGTCGGGATGGCTCCGCGCGCGTATCGAGCGTCGGCCCGCGACGAGCTCGCCGGTGTTCCGACGGCGCTGTCGAAGCACGCGCTGCGACCGATCAGGAATCGAGAAGCGCGCGCGTCTGCGGCGCGGATAGCGTGACGGGCATGAGCATCCGCATCCACTCCAGCTTCCTCCCGCAGACCGATCCCGAGGCGGCGATCGCGTTCTACCGCGACGCCTTCGGCTGGGAGGTGAGGAACGACGTCGGATACGAAGGACTGCGATGGATCACCGTCGGCCCCGCCGACCAGCCGGAGGTGAACATCGTCCTCTACCCGCCCGCCGCCGAGACGGGGATCACGGCGGCCGAGCGGGAGACCGTGCTCGAGATGATGGCGAAGGGGACCTTCGCGAGCCTCGTGCTCGCGACGGCCGACGTGGACGCCGCGTTCGCGTCGCTCGAGGCCACGGGCGCCGAGGTCGTGCAGGAGCCGATCGACCAGCCCTATGGCGTCCGCGACGCGGCTTTCCGCGATCCGTCCGGAAACCTGCTGCGCCTGCAGCAGCGTTGACCGGCATCCCCGCCGACCCGCCCGCCCCGACCTGGAGGACGACCTCATGACCGACGACGCCCGCATCGCCGATCTGCACGACACCATCCGCGTGCAGGGTGCCCGCGAGAACAATCTCAAGGACGTCAGCGTCGAGATCCCCAAGCGCCGCCTCACCGTCTTCACCGGCGTGTCGGGATCGGGGAAGAGCTCCCTCGTCTTCGACACCATCGCCGCGGAGTCGCGGCGGATGATCGACGAGACCTACAGCGCGTTCGTGCAGGGGTTCATGCCGTCGGTGCCGCGGCCCGACGTGGACGTCCTGGAGGGCCTCACGACGGCGATCATCGTGGACCAGGAGCGGCTGGGGGCGAACCCTCGGTCGACCGTCGGGACGGTGACGGATGCGAACGCGATGCTGCGCATCCTCTTCAGCAAGCTCGGGCGGCCGTACATCGGCGGGCCGACGGCGTTCTCGTTCAACATCCCGACGCAGAAGGCGTCGGGCGTGATGACGTCGGCCAGCGGCGAGAAGAAGGTCGTCAAGGACGTCGTCTACCTCGGGGGGATGTGCCCGCGCTGCGAGGGGCGCGGCTCGGTGTCGGACATCGACCTCGCCCAGGTGGTCGACGAGTCGAAGTCGCTCGACGAGGGCGCGATCATGGTGCCGGGATACACGGCCGACGGATGGATGGTGAAGGGCTTCTCGCAGTCCGGGTTCTATCCCGCCGACAAGCCGATCGCCGCGTTCTCGGAGAAGCAGCGGCAGCTGTTCCTCTACGGCGAGGTGACGAAGGTCAAGATCGCCGGCATCAACATGACGTACGAGGGGCTCATCCCCAAGATCACGAAGTCGATGCTGTCGAAGGACCTCGATGCCCTGCAGCCGCACATCCGTGCCTTCGTCGAACGCGTCGCGACATTCGCGCGCTGCCCGGAGTGCGACGGCACTCGGCTCACCGAGGGCGCTCGCTCCTCGAAGATCGACGGCGTGAGCATCGCGGACGCGTGCCGCATGCAGGTCACGGATCTCGCGGCGTGGGTGCGCGATCTCGAGCTGCCGGGCGCCGGCCCGCTCCTGGAGGCGCTGCGCGCGAACCTCGAGGCGTTCGTGACGCTCGGGCTGGGCTATCTCAGTCTGGAGCGCCCGTCGGGGACCCTGTCGGGCGGCGAGGCCCAGCGCATCAAGATGCTGCGGCATCTCGGCTCGTCCCTGACCGACGTCACCTACGTGTTCGACGAGCCCACGATCGGGCTGCATCCGCACGACATCGAGCGCATGAACGGGCTCCTGCGCCGACTGCGCGACAAGGGCAACACGGTGCTCGTCGTCGAGCACAAGCCGGAGGCGATCGCGATCGCCGACCACGTGGTGGACCTCGGGCCCGGCGCCGGAAGCGGGGGAGGCGAGATCTGCTTCGAAGGCACGGTCGACGGCCTGCGCGCGAGCGGCACCCGCACCGGCCGCCATCTCGACGACCGCGCCGCACTCAAGCCCGCCGTGCGGGCGGGGAAGGGGGCGATCGGAGTGCGGGGCGCGAACGCGAACAACCTGCGGGATGTCGACGTCGACATCCCGCTCGGGGTGCTCACCGTCGTGACCGGTGTCGCGGGGTCGGGCAAGAGCTCGCTCATCCACGGCTCGGTCGCCAAGCGGGAGGGCGTCGTCGCGATCGACCAGACGGCGATCAAGGGATCGCGCCGCAGCAATCCGGCGACCTACACGGGCCTGCTCGAGCCCATCCGGAAGGCGTTCGCGAAGGCGAACGGCGTGAAGCCGGCGCTCTTCAGCGCGAATTCGGAGGGTGCCTGCCCGTCGTGCAAGGGCTCGGGGGTCATCGTGACCGAGCTCGGCTTCATGGACACCATCGAGACCCCCTGCGAGGACTGCGGCGGCAAGCGGTTCCAGGCCGGTGTTCTGGAGTACCGACTGGGTGGAAAGGACATCACGGAGGTGCTCGACCTGCCGGTCGCGGAGGCACGGGCGTTCTTCTCGGCGGGGGAGTCCAAGATCCCCGCCGCCGTGGCCATCCTCGGCCGGCTGGAGGACGCGGGGCTCGGATACCTGTCGCTCGGGCAGCCGCTGTCGACCCTGTCGGGAGGCGAGCGGCAGCGGATCAAGCTGGCCATCCAGATGGGGGAGAAGGGTGACGTGTACGTGCTCGACGAGCCGACGACGGGCCTTCACCTGGCGGACGTCGCGCAGTTGCTCGAGCTTCTCGACCGCCTCGTCGACAGCGGGAAGACGGTGATCGTCATCGAGCACCACCAGGCGGTCATGGCGCACGCCGATTGGATCATCGACGTCGGCCCGGGTGCCGGGCACGAGGGCGGAACGATCGTTTTCGAGGGAACGCCCGCCGAGCTCGTCGCAGCGCGGTCGACGCTCACGGGGGAGCACCTCGCGGCATACGTGGGCGCGTGAGCGCGCCGCGGCGCATCCTGATCTACGGCGTGACGGGGGCGGGGAAGACGACGGCGGCCATCCGGATCGGCGAGCGGCTCGGCCTGCCCGTGGTGCTCGCCGACGAGATCGGGTGGCTGCCGGGATGGACGAATCGCCCGCTCGACGAGCAGATCGCGATGGCGGAGTCGGCTGCCGCGGGCGACGCGTGGGTGTTCGACAGCGCGTACGCGACGTGGAATGACCGCGTGCATCCGCGTGCCGACCTCGTGATCGGGCTCGATGATCCGCGGTGGTTCTCTCTGCAGCGCGTCACGCGTCGTGCGCTGCATCGCGTGGTCACGCGACAGGAGCTGTTCGCCGGTAACCGCGAGACGTGGCGGCAGCTGCTGTCGCGCGACTCGATCGTGCTCTGGCACTTCCGCTCATGGAAGCGGAAGCGAAGGACGATGCGGGCGTGGGCGGCGGAGCCGTCGGGCCCACCGATCGTCCTGTTCCGCAGCTCCCGCGAACTCGATCGCTGGATCGACGCACTGTGACGCGCCATCGATACCGATAATGCACATTATGTCAGTTCGCGTTTCTCGACGAGTCGGCCTTCCACTCCTCTGATCGGCTGAGGCTGAGGCAGAATCGACAGATGGCGGCAGCGCTCTTGACGCAGGAGTTCGCATGGCGCGGGCGGACTGTCCGCTGGGACCGTTTCGGGGCGGGCCCGGCCCTCGTGTTCCTCCACGGCACGCCCTGGTCGTCGCTGCTGTGGCGTCCTTTCGCGGAGGCGCTCGCGACGTCGTTCACGGTGTATCTGTGGGACATGCCCGGGTACGGATCGTCATCGAAGGATCCGTCCCATCCGGTTGACCTGGGAGTGCAGGGAGAGCTGTTCGCGGCGCTCCTCGCGCGCTGGTCGCTCACGCGCCCGCACGTCGTCGCGCACGACTTCGGCGGGGCGGTGGCGCTCCGCGCCCGTCTGCTCCACGGCGCAGCGTACGCCTCACTGTGTCTGACCGATGTCGTCGCACTGACGCCCTGGGGCTCCCCCTTCTTCACTCTCGTCAAGGCGAACGCCGCCGTATTCGAACAGCTCCCTCCCGCGGTGCACCGCGGCGCGGTGGAGGCCTACATCCGTGGCGCGAGCCATCGGGGGCTGCGCGACGACGACCTTCGGGAGCTCGTGGAGCCGTGGACGGGCGAGCTCGGCCAATCGGCGTTCTACCGTCAGATCGCGCAGGCGGACGAGACTTTCACGACCGAGATCGAGCCCCTCCTCGGCGAAATCACCGAACCCGTCCACATCGTCTGGGGCGCCGAGGACACGTGGATTCCGACCGACCGTGCGGAACGACTTCGGAAGGCCATCCCCCACGCGACGGTCGCGTTGATCCCCGACGCCGGACACCTCATCCAGCTCGATGCCGCCGCGTCGCTCTCCGCCGAACTCACCAGATGGACGACCACGGTCACTGGCTGAGGTCCGAAGACCCGGCGGGTGAGCACACCGCCACCACTTGCGACAGGATGGAGTCCGTGCGCATCGCCGAACTGGATCTGCCCTTCGTCGTCACCGAGTCAGACGCGACCGAGGGCGATCCGGTCATCGTGCTCCCGGGCGGGCCGTGCCGCGGTCCGGAGTATCTCGGCGAGCTGGCCGGTCTCACACGTGTGCGGCGCATCGTCGTGCTGCATCCGCGCGGCACGCCGCTCACCGGCGGGCTCCCCCGCGGATGGTGGACCGATGCGGACGATGTGATCGCTCTGGTCGACGCTCTCGGTCTGGCGAGCGTCGACATCCTCGCGCACTCGGCGGGAACGCGTCTCGCGCTCGCGACGGCGACGCGCCATCCTGATCGCGTGCGCTCGCTCACGCTGGTGACTCCTCCCGCGTCTTGGCTGACGGGATCGCCGTACGACGGCGACGCCTTCCGCCTCGACACCGCCAACCCTTCCGTCCGGGAAGCACTCCGATCGCTCGCGGACGACGAGCCGGAGACGGAGGATGAGTTCCGCGTCGCGTTCCTCCGCCAGGCCCCCGCAACCTACGCGCACTGGACGCACGTCGAGGAGGATCACTCGCGCGTCGGCGCCGTGAGCCTGGCGGCAGCGCGCGCATGGTTCCACGGCGTTCCCGCCGACGCCGTCGCGCGCATCCTGGCGGCACCGCTCCCCCGCACCGTCGTCATCGGCGGAGACAGAGATGCTCTCACCGGCATCCAGCCCGTCGCCGACTACGCCGACGCGCTCGGCGCGGAGCTGGCGATGATCGACGACTGCGGCCACTATCCGTGGGTGGAGCAGCCGGCGGCGTTCCGCCGCATCGTCGACGCGTGGCTGACCGGGGCCGGATCATGACCGGCGCTCCCCTGCGGGTGCGGGATGCCACCCTCGCCGACGCCGAGCGGATCGCCGCCGTCCACGTCGACTCCTGGCGCGAGACATACACGACTCTGCTTCCGGCCCGGGTCCTGGACGGGAACACGCTCGCTCGACGGGAGCGCATGTGGCGAGCCATCCTCGGAGCGCAGCCCGCACTCGGTGCCACCGCGGTGGCGGAGGACGGAGAGAAGATCGTCGGCTTCGCGTTCGCGGCCGGATCCGCGCATCCCGATGCTCGAAAGGACGCGACCCCCGTCCGAGACCTCCATCTCTTCTCCCTCTACGTGCTCGAGGAAGCGCACCGACGCGGAGCCGGCACGACCCTCCTCGACCGCGTCGTCGGGGCGAGACCGGCCCAGCTCTGGGTGCTGCGCGAGAACACCGGCGCCCGGCGCTTCTACGAACGGACGGGGTTCGCGGAAGACGGCGTGACGTTCGCTGATCCCGACCTCGAGGGTGTCGTCGAACTCCGGATGGTCCGCTGAGACGATGACCGCTGCGCCCGCACGGACCGGCCGGCCATCCGGTCAGGAGACAGCGCGGCGGACGAGGGCGCGCAGGCGCTCCTCGACGTCGTCGGTGATCTCCAGGACGGCGAATGAGACCGGCCACATCGGCCCGTCGTCGAGGTTCGCCGGCTCATCGAACGAGATCGTGCCGTAGCGCGTGTCGAACTTCGAGGCCGGCTGGTAGAACGTGACGACCTTGCCGTCGCGCGCGTAAGCGGGAAAGCCGTAGAAGGTCTTCGGGGCGAGGTCGGGCGCCTCCTCCGACACGATCGCGTGGAACCGGGTCGCGATCGCGCGATCCGTGCCTTCGAGCCTGTCGATGGCCGCGATGCATGCCTCCAGCTCCTTCGCGAGCTTCGCCGCGCCTTTGAGTCCCTTGGATGCGCGGAGCTCATCCGCCCGCTGCTTCATCGCGGCGCGCTCGGTGTCGCTGAAACCGCCCGTCGTGTCCGTCACGGAGTTCACTCGACCACACCGCGCCACCCGGCGTCAATGCGGTGAACCGCCCGCCTCCACGACCAGCTCGCCGACCGCCTCCCATCCGAGCGTGCGATAGGCAGGGTCGTCGTCGCTCTGCAGAACGAGCATGAGTGCGACGGCCGCCGCCCAGGCGCGGGCGCGCACCCACGTGGGTGTGTCGTAGACGCCCTGCAGCTCGGTCCGGAAGACCGCCCTCCCCCGCGCATCGAACGCGAGCCACGCGACCGCGAGATCGCAAGCCGGGTCACCCGCCGTGAGATCCCCGAAGTCGATGATCGACACGAGGGCGCCGCCATCCGCGATGAGGTTGCCGGGGTGGAGATCGCCGTGGATCCACACGGGGCCGGATCCCCAGGTCGCGGCCGCCACGCCCGCCTGCCACACGGCGGAGAGACTGCGGGCAGTACGGGGGCCGAGGTCGACCTCCGCCTGACCAAGACGGGCTCGGATGGCCTCGTCCCGCTCGCGCAACGGCACGCCACGATAGGGGTTGGCGGGGAACTCCCCTTTCGCGATCACATGCAGACGTCTCAGCGCCTCCGCGAGCGGCACAGCCCAGCCGCCGCGATCCGACCGCGCGATGGAGAGCCCCGGCACGCCGTCCGCCCACGGGACGATCGACCAGTGCCAGGGATACGCCGCGCTCGGACGCCCCGCGACGACTGGGGCGGGAATCCGCAGAGGCGCCAGCCGTGCCGAGATGGCCCCGAGATGCTGCTGCTCATGCAGGACGAGCTGAGCCCCCAGCGCTCGCCGCGGCATCCGGACGGCGAACCGCTCCCCCACGCGCCAGACGCTGCAGTCCCAGCCGTCCGCGACGTGTCGCAGCGGCTCGCGCGCGAGCCTGGGCGCCTGCTCCCGCAGGAGGCCTCGGATGAGCGGCTCATCGATGACGATCTCGGCAACGGGCTTGTCGGGCACGATCCATTGTGCGCACAGACGGGGTCCGTCACCTTACGATCGTATCTCTCTTCGAATGTCGGTGGCCTCGTCCATGATGGAACCATGGACGCAGGCGCAGATCACGAACTCGAGAAGGCGGGATTCCCGACCGCCGTCGAGCGCGCCGCGCTGGCGGCAGCGGTCGACGCGATCGCCGCCGCCGACCGCGTCATCGCTCACGCGCACGCGGGGCGGCAGGTCGCCCTTGCGATCGCGGGCGGCATCGCCCACGCTCAGCATGAGCGACAGGTCGCATCAGGGGCATCGTCGAACTCGTGGGCGCACCGCGCTGTCGCCGAGGAGATCGCCGCAGCGACGAACATCTCCGGTCGCGCCGCGGAGCGGCAGATGAACGCGGCGGCCGTGCTCCTCTCCCGCTTCCCGCGCGTTCAGGAGCGGATGGCAGTCGGCCTCCTCTCCCCCGCCCACGCGCAGGCGATCGTCGCTGCGGGTGACACGCTCGGCGACGACCGTGCCGCACTCGCGCGCTTCGAGCAGGCCGTGCTCGACAAGCTCGCCGAGCAGCCGATGACGGCGGCCACCCTCCGGACCGTCGCGCGCAGGATCGCGGAGACCATCCACCCTGTCCCTCTCGACGAGCGGCACGCGAGCGCACATCAGCGTCGTCGCGTCGCCTTCGAGGCCGACGAAGACGGGATGGGCTGGCTCACCGCCTACATCCCCTCCGTCATGGGCGCCGCGATCATCGACCGCCTCGATCAGATGGCTCGGCAGGTGCGCTCCGCGCGGCACTCCGGCGGACCCGAACTCTACGCCGACGACACGCGCACCCTCGCTCACCTCCGCACCGACGTCATGTGCGACCTGCTGCTCGCTGCGCCGCCCATGGCCGACCCCGGCATCGCCCGCGGCGGGCTGGGCGCCATCCGCGGCACCGTGCACATCACGATTCCCGTGAAGTCGCCAGGCGGCGCCGCAGCTGAGCCCGCCCACCTCGCCGGGTACGGCCCGCTCCCCCTCGACGTCGCGCGCGTTGTCATGGCCGGCGCCCGCACGTGGAGCCGTCTCTTCGTCGACGCCGACACGAGCGTCCTCCTCACCGCCGACCAGCGATTCCCCACTGCGGCTCAGCGCAGATTCGTCTTCGCGCGCGACGAGCACTGCCGATTCCCCGGATGCCGCGCACCCATCGTCGATCTCGATCACACGATCGCCTACAGCGAGGGCGGCGCCACGAACGTCGCGAACCTCGAAGGCCTCTGCGAGAGCCACCACACCCTCGAGCAGGCCACCGCCTGGCGCGTCGAGCAGCTGTCGGGAGGCAGGTTGCGATGGACGTCACCACTCGGCCGCGCCTATATCGACATCCCCGAGCCGGTCCTCCGGCGGACACCTCGGTTCATCCACGACGGCGACCCGCCCCCGGGCTGACCGTCGGGAGCCGGTCTGATCGGACCGGTTCTCCACGATCGGGCGGCGCTCGCGGCATCCGGGCAGACTCGTCGTGAAGGAGGCTCGCCATGATCGCAGAACTCAATCACCTCGTGGAGCTGATCGAACACGACCTGGGAGATGAGGTCGACGTCGCACGGGCTGCACGGACCGCCGGCACGACCGAGTACCACCTGCGTCGGATGTTCTCCTCGCTCGCGGGCATGCCTCTGTCGGAATACGTCCGGCGACGGCGCATGACGGCCGCGGCGTCCGAGGTCATGGCGGGTGACGACGACCTGCTGTCCGTGGCCATCCGCTTCGGCTACGGATCCGCCGAGGCCTTCGGTCGCGCATTCCGGGCCGTTCACGGCATCGACGCGTCCGCTGCCCGCGCCGACGGCGGCCCCCTCCGCATGCAATCGCCCCTGAGGTTCCGCCTCACCGTCGAAGGGAGCGTCCCCATGGACGCACGCATCATCGATCGACCAGCACTCCGTCTCGCGGGCCACGCCGCACGTGTCCCGCTCATCCATCGGGGCGCGAACCCGCACATCCAGGAGTTCGTCACGTCCCTGCCGCCGAGTGCGCACACGCGGCTCAAGGAGCTCGCCGACAGCGAGCCGCGCGGGATCCTGCAGGTGACGGACGACATCGACCCGGCAGCCGAGGAGGGAGCATCCTTGAGCTATCTCCACGGCGTCGCCGTCTCGGAGCGCGTGGTCGTCCCCGACGACCTCGATGTCATCGAGGTGCCCGCCGGAGCCTGGGCGGTCTTCCGTTCCGAGGGCGCACACCCCGATGCGCTCCAGACCATGTGGGCCGCGACCGCGGCAGAGTGGTTCCCGTCCAACCCCTGGCGCCTGAGGCCCGGACCCTCGATCGTCGCCACCCTCCAGCACTCCGCCGACTTCCGCACCGCGACGTGCGAGCTCTGGCTCCCCGTCGAGCGGGCGTGATCAGATCCTGCCCCGCACCGGCGTCCGCTCGACGGAGTCGCCGCCCTCCGGCATCGGCATCTCCGCCCGCACGCCGAGCAGCCGCACCTCCCGGTCGGCATCGAGCGTGCCTCCGAGGGCGACGGCCGCCGCGACCACCTCATCGCGGGAGGTCGTCGGCGCCGGCAGCTTCCGCCCGAACGTGCGCGTCGTGAACGGGGCGTACCGTACCTTCAGGTTCACCCGCGAGACCGGCCGCCCCGCTGCCGCGCAGTCGTCGAACGCGAGCCCCGCGAGCTCGGCGAGCGCCGCCGAGACCTGGGCGGGCGACGTCAGGTTCTCCTGGAACGTCGTCTCCCGGCTGTGGCTGCGCGCCACCCACGGGGCGTCGTCGACGACCGCCGGGCCGCTCCCCGAGCCCAATCCGTGATACCAGACACCCATCTTCGGGCCGAACTCGGCCACGAGCTCCCGCTCATCCGCATCGGCGAGCTCGCGGACGGTGCGGACGCCGTGCTCGGCGAGGCGCTTCTGCACCTTCGGCCCGATCCCCCACAGGTCGCGCGTCGGCTTCTCCCCCATCACCTCGAACCAGTTCCCCGCCGTGAGACGGAACACACCACGCGGCTTTCCGAACTCGGTCGCGATCTTGGCACGCACCTTGTTGTCGCCGATGCCGACCGAGCAGTGCAGCTGGGTCGCCGCGAGAACGGCAGCCTGCGCATCCCGCGCCACGGCCTCCGGATCGTCCGTCGTCGCGCCGAGGAAGCACTCGTCCCACCCGACGACCTCGACGACGACTCCGGGCCGAGCCCGCAGCGTCGCCATGACCACCGCCGACACGGCCTCGTACGCGCCGTGATCGACCGGCAGGAAGACCGCGTCATCGGGCGCCTTCCGGGCCGCGATCTTCAGGGGCATGCCCGAGCCGATCCCGTAGGCGCGCGCTTCGTACGACGCCGTGCTCACGACAGCGCGCTCCGTGGGATCGCCGTTGCCGCCGACGATGACGGCGCGACCTGCGAGTTCCGGATGCCGCAGCACCTCGACCGCGGCGATGAACTGATCCATGTCGACGTGCAGCACCCAGGCAGCGGCATCCATGACACCGAGCATGCCGCGCGAGCCCGGCGATGTCACGCGGTTCCGCCCGCAAGCAGGGAGGCGGCGATCGCCGTCGGGCGATCCCCGCCTCCACGTCAGCGTGCGACGTCGATCGGATCGCCCGTCCGGGCCAGGTCCGCCTCGATCTCCCGCACGATCGGGATCACCTGCTCGCCGAAGGCCTCGAGCTCCTCCTGGAAGTGCAGGAACCCGAGGAGGAACAGGTCGACCCCGCGCTTCTTGTAGGCGATGATCCGCTCGGCCACCTGCTCGGGCGGTCCGAACAACTGCGTGCGGAAGCCGTCGTTGTACTGCACGAGGTCTTCGAACGTCGAGTCCGCCCACATGCCCTTCTTGTCCGCCGTCGATGCACCGGCCTGCTGCACCGACCGGCGGAAGCCCTCGACGGAAGCCGAGTCGGCCTTCGCGATGATCTCCCGCAGCTGGTCACGGGCCTCGGACTCGGTGCCGCGCACGATCGTGAACGCGTTGAGGCCGAATCGAACCGTCCGTCCGTGCTCGGCCGCGATGCGCGTGACCTCGTCGTACTGCTCCGTGAAGCCGTCGAAGTCCTTGCCGTTCGAGAAGTACCAGTCCGCGTGCGCGCCGCCGTTGAATCGCGCCGCCGTCGAGTTGCCGCCCTGGAAGATCTCCGGATGCGCACGCCCCTCGACGGGGTACGGCCCCGGCCGCAGCGTGAAGTCGTTCACGCGGTAGAAATCGCCGCGGAAGTCCACGTTCTCTTCTGTCCACAGCTTGCGGAGCACCTCGATGAACTCCGCCGAGCGCCGGTAGCGCTCATCGTGCTCGAGCCAGGGAAGCCCGAGCTTCGTGTACTCGTCCTTGAACCATCCGCTCACGACGTTGACGGCTGCCCGGCCCTTCGAGAACTGATCGGCCGTGAGGATGAACTTCGCGAGCACGGCCGGCTCCCAGAGCCCGGGGTGCACGGCCGCGATCACCTTCAGGCGCTCGGTCGCGAGCAGCAGGGCGAGGCTCGTCGAGGTCGACTCGTGCTGCTGCGCCGCACCGTAGCTCGAGAGGTAGCGCACCTGGCTCAGCGCGTACTCGAAGCCGACGCGCTCGGCCGTCTGGGCGAGCCGGACGTTGTAGTCGTAGTCCCAAGACGTGCGCTGCTCGATCGTCGAGACGACCAGGCCGCCGCTCACATTGGGCACCCAGTAGGCGAACTTCAGCGGCTCGTGCGACCGCGTCGCGTCGGCGGTCGGGAAGGTGTCTGTCATGCACGGAACCCTCGCCCGCCACCCCAGAAGGTGTCAACGAATGTGACCGCTCGTGTCCCCGGATGGCCTGGCATGGCGAGGGCGCGCGGTCACCCGACCGCGCGCCCTCGCCGTCCGCTCACTGGACCGGCAGGACGAGCTCCTGTCCCACCTCGATGAGATCGGGGTCCGACACGGCGTCCTGGTTGACGGCGTACACGCCGAGCCATCCGCTCTCGAGACCGTGCGCCTCGGCGATCGCGAACAGCGTGTCGCCCGCCTGCACCGTGTAGGTCTCATCGGAGGCTTCCACGTCGGGGAGGTCGTACGACGGCGCGGCGTCCTCCACGGGAGCCGTGGTCTCGGTCGGCGCCGTCTGCTCGGTCGGCGCCGTCTGCTCGGCGGGGGCGCTCTGGGCCGGCGCGGGCTCCTCAGCGGGGGCCGTCTCCGCGGGCGCCGCCTGCGAGCCGCTCGTGTCGGCCGTGCCGGTGGCGCCGATCTGGGCGGAGCACGTCGGCCACGCACCCCAGCCCTGCGTCGCGAGCACGTTCTCCGCGACGCGGATCTGCTCCTCGCGCGACGCATCGGCCGGGTTGCCCGAGCCTCCGTTCGCCTGCCACGTCGACAGCGAGAACTGCAGGCCTCCGTAGTAGCCGTTGCCGGTGTCGATCGCCCAATTGCCGCCCGACTCGCACTGGGCCAGGGCGTCCCAGGTCGCGCCGTCGGCGGCATTCGCGGCAGTCGGGATGAAGGTGGCGGCCGCGGCGGCCGCCATGACGCCCGCGACCGCGAGTCCGCCGCGCATGCGGCGGGTCGAACGGGAAGCGGGACGGGTGCTGCTCTTCGGGAACACAGGGAACTCCGCGGCCCTGCCTCGACGCGTCGCACGCGCCGACCACCCGACCGGAATCTGTCGATTTCGGGGAACGAAGGACTCACGGGGTGGATCCGGCAGCCGTCCTTCGCGGTTCACGTCGGACACCTTAGGCAGAGATCACGAACGGATAACAAATCGGTTCAGGGTCTTGCCAGCTGGTTCTTGAGTTAGGTTCGAGCCATGCCCCTCGCTCTCGTCACCGGCGCCGCGCGCGCGAACAGCATCGCCGCCGGCATCGTGCCGGGGCTCCGTGCCCACGGCTGGGACGTCGTCACAAGCGATCTCGCCGGCGCCGACGTCGACGCCGACCTCTCCACATCCGATGGCCCCGGCCGGCTCGTCGACGCCGTCGCCGACGCGCACGGCCCGATCTCGGCCCTCGTCCTCAGCCACGCGCACGACGTCGAGTCGGGCATCCTCGATACGACTGCCGAGAGCTTCGACCGGCACGTCGCCGTCAACGCCCGCGCGACGCTCCTCCTCATCGCCGCGTTCGCGCGCCGCATCCCCGCCGACGGCGGCGCGATCGTCGCCCTGACGAGCGATCACACGACGGGCAATCTGCCGTACGGCGCCTCCAAGGGCGCTCTCGATCGGATCGTGATCTCCGCGGCGCGCGAGCTCGGCCCGCTCGGGATCTCCGCCAACGCGTTGAACCCCGGTCCCATCGACACCGGCTGGATGCCCGACGGCTTCGCCGGCGAGCTCGTCCCCGCGCACCCGCTCGGGCGGCTCGGCACGCCGCGCGACATCGGCGCCGTCGTGTCGTTCCTCCTGTCGCCGGAGGGCCGGTGGATCTCGGGGCAGCTCCTGAATGCCGACGGAGGGTTCTCCGCCCGCTACTGACGCGCACTCACTCGATGCGCTTGCGCAGGAACACCTGCGCCGTGCCGTCGCCCTCGTCGATGCGCTCTGTCTCGTGGTACCCCTGCCGCTCGTAGAGGCGGATGTTCGCCTCGCTGAGCGATCCCGTGAACAGCTCCGCCTCGCGCGCTCCCGCCGCCGCACCACGGCGCTCGACGGCATCCAGCAGCTGCGACCCGATGCCGCCGCCCTGTACGTCGGGGGCGATCGCGATGCGTCCGACCAGGAGCAGTTCGCCGTCGAGGCGCGCGCGCAGCGCTCCGACCATCCTCGCGCCGTCGAGTGCGACACAGCCCAGGTTGTCGCGCAGCTCCCACCGGACCTCGTCGAGCGTCTGGGTGAGCGGCGGCATGTCGGCGCTTCCGTAGATCTGGGCCTCCGAGACGAAGGCCGCGCGTTGCAGCGTCATCACCTCGCCGGCGTCGTCTTCCCGGATGTCGCGGAGGGAGATGGCGTCGTTCACGATGTCGACGCTACGGGCCAGGCGCCCTCGCCGGCAGAGGGTTGCGCTCCGCCGCACGCGTGCGCAAGACCATCCTGGTCGCCCACACGACGAGCCCGATGAGCAGGGCGCCGAGAACGGGCCACGCCGGCACCTGCAGCAGTGCGAGGGGGAAGACGGCCAGCCCGTAGTCGGCCATCTCGGCCACATCGTCGCCGAGCACGCGCATGCCCGTCGCCGAGGCGAAGGCCGTCGTGAGGGCGGGGAGCACCCACAGCAGAGCGAGCGCGACGACCCACACGACGACACGGGACGCCGGACGGAATCCGCACCATCCGAGAGCGACGCCGATCAGGACCGCCGGGATCCACGGCATCACCGCGAGCAGGCCGCCCGGGATGCTCGCCGGCCCGAAGGCGGCGCGCATCCACAGTGCGCACCAGGACGAGACCGGCAGGGCGACCAGCGCGACGCCCACGGCGCGCGTCGCGGTGCTGGGCGACGTCACGAGCCGGAACGCGATCTGCGCGAGAGCCGCCGACACGACGGCCGCCGCGAGCATCGCCCCGAAGTACAGCACGACACGGCCGTCCGCCGTGCTCCCGACCTCGAGGCCCTCTGCCGCGACCGCGAACGCCTGGGCGAGCGCGACGACGTGGGCGACCGCGAGCCCGACGGCCGTCGCCCATCGAGGCAGCCGCAGCCATGCCGCGGCGATGGCCGCCGCGACGGCTCCCGTCGCGAGCAGCGCGAGCACGGTGAGGACGTCGTACTGGCTCACGGGCAGGAGCGCGAACGGCATGGCGTCGGGAAGGACGGTCGACGCCCACAGGTTCTGCACGGGCATCCGGGCGCCCGTCGCGAGCCAGGGAGCGAGGCCTGCGACCGCGCCGATCGCGCCCGCGGCCATCCCCTGCCAGGCCGGCCGGCGCGGCGTCGGGTCGTCGTCCATCGTGTCCCCCGGAATGATCGAACGGGCCGATGCTACCGCGGCGGGATGGCCGATGTCCGGGGTCGGCGGCAGGATCGCCGCATGGGCAGAATCGTCTACTACACCGCCACCACCCTCGACGGATACCTCGCGGATCCCGCCGACTCGCTGGACTGGCTGCTGCGGCAGCCTCTCGACGACGGCGGCGCGGGCGACTACACCCGCTTCATCGCCGACGTAGGCGCGATCGTCATGGGGTCCACGACCTACGAGTGGGTGCTCTCCCACGACCCTGGATCGTGGGCGTACGACGTGCCCTCATGGGTCATGACCTCGCGGACGCTCCCGCTCCCCGCGGCGGCCGGGGCCGACGTGCGATTCGCGTCCGGTCCGGTCGACGAGCTCGCCCCCGACCTCCGCGCGGCGGCCGGCGAGAAGGACGTCTGGGTCGTCGGCGGCGGCGATCTCGCGGGGCAGTTCGCCGACGCCGGCCTCCTCGACGAGATCGTCACATCCATCGCCCCCGTCACACTGGGGGCGGGGCGCCCGCTGTTTCCGCGCCGCGCCGATCTGGAGCTGCTGACGGTGGAGCGGAACGCCGGCTTCATCGTCGCGCGTCACCGCTACACGGGTCCCCTGCAGGAAGACAGGGTGTGAGTCCGCCGCCGAGAGGCGACACTGGAGACTATGAGCGCCCCACATCGTCCTCTTCTCGCCGTCTCGTGCGCGGCGGCGTTCCTCGTGCTCTCGGGCTGTGCGACGATCTCGCCCGGCGCGCAGGTGTCCGCCGATCCGGAGCCCGTCTTCACGACCGCCACGACGCCGACCGCGTTCGACACGGGCACGCCGCTGACGGTCATCGACGACGGCGACGGCGCCGTCCTCTGCACGGGCGGCGTCGCCGAGTCGCTGCCGCCCTCCTGCTCCGGCCCGCTTCTCGTCGGATGGGACTGGTCCTCGCACGAGGGCGACTTCGACGAGGCGTCGGGCGTGCGCTGGGGCGACTTCGTCGTCGCGGGGGTCTACGACCCCCAGGAGGAGACGATCGTCGCATCGAGCATCGTCTCGGAAGCCGAGTTCGAGGCGGAGTGACCCGTCAGCGGCGCGGCGTCCAGCCGAACGGGGTCGGACCGTCGTCGAGGGCGCGCTCGCGATCCGCCGCGGCCGACCATCCCTGGGCCTCGTCGGGATCATCGAAACCTCCTCGGGCCATCCGGAACCCGACGTCCTCGTGGTGCATACGGGGTGCTCCGCCCCGCCGCGCGGATGCCCGCACGCTCCACGCGTCGTCGGCGAATCCGCCGCCGCGGAACACCCGGTACTCGTCGTACCGGGCGGGGTCGAGCAGATCCCAGCACCACTCCCACACGTTCCCGAGCGTGTCGAACAGCCCGTTGAGGTTGGGCATCCGCCCGCCGACGTCTTGCGGTGTCGACACGCCGTCCGCGGCCGTCCACGCGATGTCTCCGAGCAGGCCGTACTGCGGCCCGGTCGATCCCGCGCGGCACGCGAACTCCCACTCCGCCTCCGTCGGCAGACGGTAGCCCTCCGAGGTCGCGTCCCAACGCACCTCCTCGCCGTCGAACGCGTAGGCGGGCTCGAGCCCCTCCCACTCCGACGCCGCATTGCAGAAGCGGATGGCCCGCTGCCAGGTCACGTCCGCCGCCGGTCGCCGAGGCGCTGACGCAGACACCCCCAGCAGCTCGCCCAGCTGCTCCTGCGTGACGGGATACACGCCGATCTCGAACGCCTCCAGCGCCACGGTGCGCCGCACCTTCCGCCGCGCGTCGTGCAACGTCACGGAGCCGGGCGCGATCGGCGCCATCTCGAAGTCCAGGGAGCCCACTCCCCCATTCTGACCGCGCTCGTGCACACGCGGTGCCCAGGCGGCGCGGCTAGTCTGACTCCGGGGCCGACGCAGGCCCGCGGACGAGGGAGCCGTACCCGCACCACGACAAGACGGACTCAGAAGGGTCGCGTCATGGCATGGATCGTCCTCATCCTCTCGGGGGTGCTCGAAGCCGTCTGGGCCTCCGCCCTCTCCGCCTCCAAGGGCTTCCGCCGCTGGCGGCCGACGCTGCTGTTCTTCGCCGCGATGCTCGTGAGCCTCGGCGGTCTCGCCTGGGCGATGACCGAGCTGCCCACGGGCACCGCGTACGCCGTCTGGGTGGGCGTCGGCGCCACGCTCACGGTCGTCTGGGCGATCATCCGCCGCGAGGAGCGGGCCACGCTCGCGAGGATCCTGCTCCTCCTGCTCCTGGTGGCGTCCATCGCGGGTCTCAAGGCGGTGAGCTGACATGCCCTGGATCGTCCTCATTGCGAGCGGCGTGCTGGAAGCCGTCTGGGCGACGGCGCTCGGGCGCATCGCGGACGGGTCCGTCGCCGTCACGGCCTTCGTCGTCGGCATCGTCCTCAGCATGGCCGGGCTCGGATGGGCCGTGAAACACATTCCGATCGGGACCGCGTACGCCGTGTGGGTCGGGATCGGCGCGGCTCTCACGGTCGTCTGGGCGATGGCGACGGGGGACGAGCCCGTCTCGACGGCGAAGATCGTCTTCCTCATGGGAATCGTGGCAGCCGTGATCGGGCTCAAGCTCCTCCCCGACGGCTCGCAGGAGTCCGAGCCCGCGGGCGGCGATCAGTCGAGCTGAAGGCAGGCGAGGCCGCGACGATCGTCCCAGGGGGGCACCTCCGCGAAGCCGAGCCGACGATAGAGCCGGATGGCGGGCTCACGCCAGCGCCACACCGTCAGCCGCACGGGTCTCGCCGACGACGCGAGCACCGCGTCGAGCAGCCCGCGGCCCGCCCCCGTCCCGCGCGCCACGGGGTCGACCCACAGCCGCTTGACCTCGCGGCCAGCCGTCCCGTCTGCGCACACCACCACGCCGACAGGCGCGCCGTCGGCCTCGGCGAGGAGGACGGTCATCCCGGCGAACGCATCTGCGGGGTCCGCGACCTCGCGGGCGTACCGATCGGGCAGGGGCGCGCCGGCGGCAGCGAGGCCGTGCGCCGCCTTCTCCGCCTCCGTCTGCCGGAGGTAGGCGCCGACGAGTGCGCCGACGGCGACGAAATCGTCGGGGAAGACGGCGGCACGGACTCGGACGGACATGCTCCGACCCTACGTGCCGATAGCGTGGGCGGATGGCCAGGCCCCTCACCCTCATCACCGGCGGCACGCGCGGGATCGGCCGCGCGATCGCCCTCCGCCTCGCGGCGGACGGACACGACCTCGTCCTCGGCTACGCGCAGGACGAGGAGGCGGCCGAGCGCACCCGTGATGAGGTCGGCGCACTCGGCGCCGACTGCCGCATCGTGCGCGCCGACCTCTCCCGCGACGAGGGCGTCGACGCGCTGTTCGACGCCTCCGACGACGTGACAGCCGTCGTGAACAACGCCGGGGCGACTCTCCATATCGGGCCGCTCGCCGACACACCCGCCGAGATCATCCGCCGGGTGATCGATCTCAACCTCACGAGCGCGATCCTCGTCGCACGACGTGCCGTGCAGCTGCTCGGTCCGGGCGGTGTGCTCGTGAACATCTCATCGGGTGCGGCCGCGACGGGATCACCGGGCGAATACGTCCACTACGCCGCGGCGAAGGCGGGAGTCGACGCTCTCACGAAGGGTCTCGCCGCTGAGGTCGCGGCCCACGGCATCCGCGTGATCGGCGTCGCACCCGGCACGATCGAGACGCGGATCCACGCCGATGCCGGCGACCCCGGCCGCCCCGGCCGCGTCGCGGCCGGGCATCCGATGGGCCGCGCCGGCACCCCGGAGGAAGTGGCGGGGGTCGTCGCCTTCGCGCTCTCCCCCGATGCCTCCTACGCTGCCGGCACGACCATCCGCGTCACCGGCGGACGCTGACGAGCGCTCACCGCCATCCGAGACCGGGTGCCACGTGCGTCAGGATGGCCTCGAGCACGTGGGCGTTGTACTCGACCCCCAGCTGGTTCGGCACGGTGAGCAGCAGCGTGTCCGCCTCGGCGATCGCCTCATCGCCCGCCAGCTGCTCGATGAGCTCGTCGGGCTCCGCCGCGTACGACCGGCCGAACACCGACCGCGTGCTGTCGATGTAGCCGAACTGGTCGTCGCGGTCGCCGCTGCCGAGAAAGTACCGCCGGTCGCGCTCGTCGACGATCGCGAAGATCGACCGCGACACCGACACCCGCGGCTCGAAGCCGTGGTCGTGCGCAGACCACTCCTCGCGGAACGCGCGGATCTGGGCGGCCTGCTGCACGTGGAACGGCTCGCCCGACTCGTCGTCCTTGAGCGTCGACGACATGAGGTTCATGCCCTTCTGCGCCGCCCAGCGCGCCGTCGCATCCGACCCGGCGCCCCACCACATCCGACGCCGCAGGCCTTCGGAGTGCGGCTCGAGGCGCAGGAGCCCCGGCGGGTTCGGGAACATCGGGCGCGGGTTCGGCTGCGCGAACCCCTGCCCCTCCAGCAGCTGCAGGACGAGCTCTGTCTTCTCGCGCGCCGCCTGCGCGCCCGAAGGGTCGTCCTCCGCCGCCGGGTAGCCGAAGTACCGCCATCCGTCGATCACCTGCTCGGGTGACCCGCGCGACACGCCGAGCTGCAGGCGCCCTCCCGAGATGAGGTCGGCGGCCCCCGCGTCTTCGGCGAAGTACATGGGGTTCTCGTAGCGCATGTCGATGACGCCCGTGCCGAGCTCGATGCGGCTCGTCTTCGCGCCCGCCGCGGCAAGCAGCGGGAAGGGCGACGCGAGCTGGCGCGCGAAGTGGTGCACGCGGAAGTAGGCGCCGTCCGCGCCGAGCTCCTCCGCGGCCTGTGCCAGCTCGATGGACTGCAGGAGCACGTCGCCTGCGCTCCGCGTCGCGGAGTCGGGGTGCGGGGTCCAATGGCCGAAGGACAGGAAGCCGATGCTCTTCACATCACCATGCAACCACGCGCGCGCCGCTTTTCATTCCCCTGAATGGGAATCAGGCGGGGGCGACCTCGACCCAGTCGGCGAACTTGGCGGCGCGGCCATCCCCCGACGAGCGCCGCGTGACGCGGCGACGGATCCACGGCAGCACGTGCGCCCGGTAGTACGCCGCGCCGCCGAGATGCCGCATCTCCTCCCCCGGCACGTCCCACCATGCCTCCGGCGCGCCCGCCCCGAGAGCATCGAGCACGCGCGCCGCGAC
Source organism: Microbacterium sp. NPDC055683 (assembly GCF_053617895.1). NCBI lineage: Bacteria > Bacillati > Actinomycetota > Actinomycetes > Micrococcales > Microbacteriaceae > Microbacterium > Microbacterium sp. NPDC055683. The sequence continues at coordinate 26,434 of NZ_JBSHGQ010000009.1, forward strand.
ACGGTGATGCCCTCGCACGTTCATGTGCAGGCGGTCGTGCGACCAGAACCGCGGCTGCGAGAGCACGCGATCGGGCCAGTTCAGCGCCCGCACGACGTCGGGGCGGTGCGCGACGCGCTCCAGCACAGCGGCCGACAGCTCGTCGCCGCGACGCTGGATGAGCCGCCGCATGGGCAGTCCGGCCGACGGGTTCGCCCCCGACAGCAGCACGAGGCGGACCCCCTCGGCGTCGCAGCGCTCGAGCACGCGCGAGAAGGCATCGGCGATCGACGAGATGGCGACGCCGGGGCGGAGCATGTCGTTGCCTCCGCCGTTGAACGACAGGTGCGTCGGCCGGAGCGCGAGCGCGGCCTCGAGCTGCTCGTCGACGATGGGCCACGCGAGCCGGCCCCGGATGGCGAGGTTCGCATACGAGATCGGCTCGCCCCGCGCGTCCGCCCACCCCTGGGCCACGAGATCCGCCCAGCCGCGCGGCGTGCCGTCCGGCAGCTCGTCGCCGACCCCCTCCGTGAACGAATCCCCGATGGCGACGTACCGGATGCTCATCTCTCCAGGCTATCCCCGGGTCACCTGCGACAGCGTTGCGTCGAGCGTCTCGCCCTTCTTGTCGGCGAGCGGGATGGTCCCGATCGCCGCGACCGCGAAGAAGACGGAGAACACCGTGAAGACGAGCGCCGGGCCCCCCTGGGCGAGCGCCCAGGGGGTGAAAAGCGGCGCGACGATCGAGGCGATGCGGCCGACCCCCGCGGCCCAGCCCGCACCCGTCGCACGCACGCTCGTCGGGTAGAGCTCGGGCGTGACCGCGTACAGCGCACCCCACGCCCCGAGGTTGAAGAACGACAGCAGCGACCCGAACACGAGGATCTGCCACAGCTCGCCGGCCGTGCCGAAGAGGATGGCCGCCACGGCCGAGCCCGCGAGGAACGTGGAGAGCGTCGCACGCCTCCCCCACACCTCGATGAGCCAGGCGGCCACGGCATAGCCGGGCAGCTGCGCGAGCGTGATCAGCAGGGTGAACTCGAAGGACCGCACGAGCTCGTACCCCTGCGAGAAGAGGATCGAAGGGATCCAGATGAACGCCCCGTAGTACGAGAAGTTCACGCAGAACCAGACGAGCTGGATGGCCGCCGTGCGCACGCGCAGGGCCGGCGCCCACAGCGCCGCGATCGCGGCGGCGCCCTTGGGCGACTCGCGCGCGAAGTCGCTCGGCTTCGTGATCGGCGGTGCCGCCGCGGTGCGCGGCGACGCCGACTCGAACGTGCGCACGATCGCCTCCGCCTCGGCGACGCGGCCGCGCGACTCGAGCCATCGCGGCGATTCCGGCAGCGCCCAGCGCACGATGATCGCGTAGACGGCCGGCACGGCGCCCAGCACGAACGCCCACCGCCATCCGTCGTCGGACGCCCCCACGACGTACGTCCCGATGAGCGCTGCGAGCGTCCAGCCGACCGCCCAGAACGCCTCCAGGACGACGACCAGCCGCCCGCGGATGCGCGCCGGCGCGAACTCGCTCACATAGGTCGAGGCGACGGGGAGCTCGGATCCGAGCCCGAGGCCGACGAAGAAGCGCAGCACGAGCAGCGCCCCCACACCGCCCACGAGCGCGCTCGCGCCCGTTGCCACCCCGTAGACGAGGAGCGTGATCGCGAACACCTGACGGCGTCCGAGCCGGTCGGCCAGCAGGCCCCCCACGCTCGCGCCCACGGCCATCCCGACGAAGCCGATCGATGTGATGAGGCCCGCCTCACCGGGCTGCAGCCCCCACTGCACGGTGAGCGCCGCGATGATGAAGGAGATGAGGCCGACGTCCATGGCGTCGAGCGCCCAGCCGATCCCCGACCCCGTGAGGAGGCGGACGTGACGGCGGTTGAACGGCAGCGTGTCGAGGCGCGCGGAAGGGGCGGGCATGGCTCCAGGTTAGTGTCATCCCGACAGGAACGGGTGACGCCCGGGAGTAGCCTGGATCGGTGAGATCCCCCGCCGCGCACCCGTCCCCCGCGTGGATGTGGACGATCTGGATCGTCGCCGTCCTCGGCTACGTCCTCTCCGTCACGAACCGCACCTCGCTGTCGGCCGTCGGCGTCGACGCGGCGCAGCACTTCGGCGCGGACGCGTCCACGCTGTCGATGTTCGCCGTCCTGCAGCTCGGCGTCTACGGCCTCATGCAGATCCCCATCGGCCTCTGGCTCGACCGATACGGCGCGCGCCCGATCATGGCGATCGGGATGGCCGTCATGGCGCTGGGGCAGCTGATCATGGCGGTCTCGCCCAACGTCGGCGTCGCGATCTTCGCCCGCATGCTCCTCGGGGCGGGCGACGCCGCGATCTTCCCCGGCGCCCTCCGCCTCGTCGCGACCTGGTTCCCCGCACAGCGCAACCCCCTCATGGTGCAGCTCACCGGCATCGTCGGGCAGATGGGCCAGCTCGTGTCGATCCTGCCGCTCGCCGCCCTCCTCCATGCCACGTCGTGGTCGATCGCCTTCGGGAGCCTCGCCGGGCTCGCGCTGCTCTTCGCGGTGCTCATCGTCCTCCTCGTGCGCAACCACCCGCCCGAGCGCGCGGCCGATGTGTCGGTCGACACGCAGACCGGGGCCATCCGCGTCGTGACGAGCGCGATCGACACACGCGTCGGCCTGCGCGCCGCCTGGTCGAACCCCGGGACTCGGCTCGCGTTCTGGTCGCATTTCACCACGCCGTTCGCGGGGACCGCCTTCGTCATGCTGTGGGGCTTCCCGTTCCTCACCTCAGGCGAGGGGCTCACGAGCGGGCAGGCGTCGCTCGTGCAGAGCACCTTCGTGCTCATGGGCATCATCTTCGGCCCCGTCATCGGCATCCTGTCGTCGCGCAACCCCACCCGCCGCTCGCACATGCTCGTCCTCCCCGTCGTCGGCATCCAGCTCGTGGCGTGGGCCGTCGTGCTGGCGTGGCCGGGGCCCGCGCCGTTCTGGCTCCTGCTCCTCCTCGCCGTCGCGCTCGCGACGGGCGGCCCCGCGTCGATGATCGCCTTCGACCACGCGCGCACCCACAACCCCTCGCATCAGCTCAGCACGGCGACCGGCATCACGAACGTCGGCGGCTTCCTCGCCGGCCTCCTCGCGATCCTCTTCATCGGCGTGGCCCTCGACGTGCAGGGCGCGAGCGAGCCGGCCGACTACACGCTCGAAGCCTTCCGGCTCGCCTTCCTGACGCAGATCCCCCTCTGGCTGGTCGGGGCGGCGTTCATCCTGCGTGAGCGCAAGCGGACGCGCATCCGGATGGGCCTCGACCGGCCGCGCGGGGAGCGCTGAGGCGGTCCGTCAGCTCGCGAGCATGTCGCGCACGAGCGGCGCGACGCGCGTGCCGTAGAGCTCGATGCTGTGCATCATCCGCTCGTGCGACAGCGCACCGTTGGAGAACTTCAGGTCGAACCGGCTGAGTCCGAGCGTGCGGACGGTGTCGGCGATCTTGCGCGCCACCCGCTCCGGCGAACCCGCGTAGACGGCGCCCGCGGGGCCCACGTCGTTCTGGAACGTGAGCCGGTTATAGCTCCCGCCCCACCCTCGTTCGCGCCCGATCCGGTCGCGCGACGCGGCGAACGAGGGGTACAGCTCATCCCACGCCTGCTCGTCGGTGTCGGCGATGTGCCCCGGCGAGTGCACGGCGATCGGCAGCTCCGCCCGCTCGAACGAGGCCAGCGAACGGCGGTAGAGGTCGGCGAACGGCGCGAACCGGCCGGCGGGGCCGCCGATGATCGCGAGCATAAGCCGTGCGCCCTGGCGGGCCGCGCGCACGACCGACTCGGGAGAGCCGCCCACGCCCACCCAGAGCGGCATCCCACCCTCGGTGCGAGGGAACACCGACACGTCGTCGAGAGCCGCCCGCATCGTGCCGCTCCAGGTGACCGGCTCCTCGCGCAGAAGCCGTGCGAGGAGATCGAGCTTCTCCTCGAACAGGGCCTCGTAGTCGCGCAGGTCGTAGCCGAACAGCGGGAACGACTCCGTGAACGAGCCCCGGCCGGCGACCACCTCGGCGCGTCCGTTCGAGAGCGCGTCGACCGTGGCGAAGCGCTCGTACACCCGCACGGGGTCGTCGCTCGACAGCACGGTCACGGCCGAACCGAGCCGGATGCGCTCCGTGGTCGCGGCGATCGCGGCGAGCACCGTCTCAGGGCTCGACACGGCGAAGTCGGGGCGATGGTGCTCCCCGACGCCGAAGAAGTCGATGCCGACCTCGTCGGCCAGGCGCGCCTGCGCGACGACGTTGCGGATGCTCTGCGCCTGCGTCAGAGGCACGCCATCGGCGCCCTCCGTCACATCGCCGAAGGTGTCGAGCCCGAGTTCGATGTCCATGCGGATCCTCTCTATTCATCTGCATGAACCGCGCCGCGAAGCGCGGCATTCCCGCCCCGCCGCGCGCGATCAGGCGAGGAGCGCCGCCTTCAGCGTGTCGAGGCCGACGCCGCCGATGTCGAGGGCCCGCCGATGGAAGTCCTTCATCGAGAAGCCGTCGCCGAGGCGGGCGGCGTAGGCGTCGCGCAGCTGCTCCCAGATGCGCTGGCCGACCTTGTAGGCGGGCGCCTGACCAGGCCAGCCGAGGTAGCGGTTCACCTCGAAGCGCACGAACTCGTCGGACATGTTGACGTTGCGCCGCATGAACGCGAGCGCGTACTCGGCGTCCCAGACGCCGTCGCCCTCGAGACGCGGCTTGCCGAGGTGCACGCCGATGTCGAGCACGACGCGCGCCGCGCGCATGCGCTGCCCGTCGAGCATGCCCAGGCGGTCGGCGGGATCGTCGAGGTAGCCCACCTGCTCCATGAGCCGCTCGGCGTAGAGCGCCCACCCTTCCGCGTGGCCCGAGGTGCCCGCGAGGAGCCGCCGCCAGCTGTTCAGCTCGGCGCGGTTGTAGACGGCCTGGCCGATCTGCAGGTGATGGCCGGGGACTCCCTCGTGGTAGACGGTGGTCAGCTCACGCCACGTATCGAACTCCGTCACGCCCTCCGGCACCGACCACCACATGCGGCCGGGACGCGAGAAGTCGTCGGTCGGGCCCGTGTAGTAGATCCCGCCCTCCTGCGTCGGGGCGATCATGCACTCGAGGCGGCGCACCGGCTCGGGGATGTCGAAGTGCGTCCGCGCGAGCTCGGCCACCGCGCGGTCGCTCGTCTCCTGCATCCACTCCCGCAGCGCCTCGGTGCCGACGAGCTTGCGCGCGGGGTCGGCCTCGAGGTGCGCGACGGCCTCGTCGACGCTCGCGCCCGGCAGGATCTCGCGGGCGATCGCCTCCTGCTCCGCGACCATCCGGCCGAGCTCCTCGATGCCCCAGGCGTACGTCTCGTCGAGATCGATCTCGGCGCCGAGGAACCGCCGGGAGTGCAGCGCGTAGAGCTCCCGGCCCACGGCGTCGTCGTCCGCCGCCGCAGGAGCGAGCTCGTCGCCGAGGAACGCCGTCAGCCGGTCGTAGGCGGCACGGGCTGCGGCGGCGCCGCGTTCCACGTCGGCCGCCGCCGCGGCGCCCGCGGCAGCCGCAGCCTGGCCCGCGAGGCCGGCGAAGAAGCCGTCGTCCGCCGTGTAGCGCGGGATCTGCGCGGCGACCTCCCGCACCTGCCTCACCGCGGGCACGACGCCGCGCGCGACGCCCTCGCGGAGCGTCGCGATGTACCCGTCCACGGCGGCGGGCACGGCGGCGAGACGCCGGCCGACGACGGACCAGTCGTCGTCGGACTCCGTCGACATGAGGTCGTACACCTGGCGGATGTCCTGCGGTGCGCTCGCGATCACGTTGAGATCGCGCAGATGCCAGCGCGCCTCGTGCAGTTCCAGCGACAGGCGCAGCTCGCCCGCCAGATCGAGCTGCGTGACCCGGTCGATCTCATCGACGGGGGCCGCCGCCTCGATCTCCGCGAGCGTCCGCCGCGCCTCCTCGGCATGGTGCTCCGCGCCCTCCGGCCCGAAGTCGTCGTAGCGGTCGGCGCCCTCGGGGCGGCCGATGTACGTCGCGAGCGTCGGCGAGAGCTCCACGAGCGTGTCGACCCAGCGCTCGGCGATGCCGTCGATCTCAGTCGGTGTGCGCGCGTCCTCGGTCATCGTCATCCTCTCGTCCGTGCAGGGATCGTCAGTGGGCGGCCTGGTTCCAGTCGGCTCCCCGGCCGATCTGGACGTCGAGCGGCACGGTGAGCTCGGCGGCGCCGGCCATGCGCTCGCGCACGATGCGCTCCACGTCGTCCCACTCCCCCGGCGCGACCTCGACGACGATCTCGTCGTGGATCTGCAGCAGCAGCCGCGAGCGCATCCCGAACAGGTCCTGATGCACGCGGAACAGCGCGATCTTCATGATGTCGGCCGCCGAGCCCTGGATCGGCGCGTTGAGCGCTGCTCGCTCGGCGTTCTCCCTGAGCACGCGGTTGGGGCTCGTGAGGTCGGGGAACGGACGGCGGCGGCCGAAGATCGTCTCCGTGTACCCCTCCACGCGGGCGGTCTCGACGGACGAGCGCAGGTAGTCGCGCACGGCGCCGAAGCGCGCGAAGTACTCGAGCATGAGCGTCTTCGCCTCCGACTGCTCGATGCGGAGCTGCTTGGAGAGCCCGAACGCCGACAGGCCGTAGACGAGCCCGTACGACATCGCCTTGACCTTGGTGCGCATCTCGGCCGTGACATCCGACGGATCGACGCCGAACACGCGCGCTCCGACGAACCGGTGGAGGTCCTCGCCGGCGTTGAACGCCTCGATGAGGCCGGGGTCGCCGGAGAGGTGCGCCATGATGCGCATCTCGATCTGGGAGTAGTCGGCGGTGAGCAGCGTCTCGTACCCCTCGCCGACGATGAACGCCGAGCGGATGCGCCGCGACTCCTCGGTGCGGACCGGGATGTTCTGCAGATTGGGGTCGGTGCTGGAGAGCCGGCCGGTCTGCGACCCCGTCTGCACGTAGGTCGTGTGCACACGGCGGTCGGCGCCGATCGCGAGGTCGAGCCCGTCGATGATCTGCTTGAGCTTCGTCGCCTCGCGGTGCGCCAGGAGCAGCCCGAGGAAGGGGTGGTCGGCCTTCTCCTGCAGCTCGGCGAGCGCACCCGCGTCGGTCGTGTAGCCCGTCTTCGTCTTGCGGGTCTTCGGCAGGTCGAGCTCGACGAACAGCACCTCCTGCAGCTGCTTGGGCGAACCGAGGTTCACCTCGTGGCCGATCGTCGCGTACGCCTGCTCGGCGAGCTGTGCGGCCCGCGCGCCGAGCTCGGCGGAGAATCCCGAGAGGCTCTCGTGGGACACCGCGACGCCCGCGAGCTCCATGTCGGCGAGCGCCAGCAGGGTCGGCAGCTCGATGTCGACGAGCACCGAGAGCACGCTCTCGGGCAGCGCCTCGCGCAGGGCGCCCGCTGCGCGCGCCGTGAACCATGCGCGCTGCCCCGGCGTCGCGCCCTCGTTCTCGGGCACGAGCTGCGACGGGTCGGACTCCGGGAGCTTCTCGTGCAAGTAGGTGTCGACGAGGTCGGCGAGCGTCTTGTCGGGGAAGCTCGGACGCAGGAGCCATCCCGCGAGGACCACGTCGAACGCGACGCCCCCCACGTCGAGTCCCGCGCGCCGCAGCGCCTTCACCTGCGGCTTCGCGTCGGCGAACGCCTTCGGCGCGTCGGATGCCAGCCAGGCGCGGACCGACTCCGCGACGTCGTCCGACCAGTCGGCCTCCGCGATCGCATCGGCCCGGGCGAAGCCCACCCTGATCGGCAGACCGCCCTCGACGACGACGGTGACGCCCGTCTCCGCGTCGCCGCCGCCGAGCCACCCGACGAGCTCCGCCGCCGAGGTCTCGACGGGGGCGGGCGCCTGCGCGGAGGGCTCATCCGCCTCGGGCTCGCCCGCGTCGCCCGTGATCTGGAGCACGCGCGACAGGAGCGCGCGGAACTCGAGACGCGCGAAGACGTCGCGCAGCGCCTGGCCGTCGACGCCGGCGCGCTCCAGCTCGTCGAGCTCGACGGGGAGCTCGACATCGCGCAGCAGGCGGTTGAGACGGCGGTTGCGGCGCACGTCGTCGAGGTGGTCGCGCAGGTTGCCGCCGACGACTCCCTTGATGGTGTCGGCTCCCTCCAGGAGCGCGTCGAGCGAGCCGAACTGGGTGAGCCACTTCACGGCCGTCTTCTCGCCCACCTTCGGCACGCCGGGCAGGTTGTCGCTCGTCTCGCCCACGAGCGCCGCGATGTCCGGGTACATCTCGGGCGGGAGACCGTACTTCTCGACCACCGCGGCGGGATCGTATCGTTTGAGCTTCGACACGCCCTGCACCGAGGGATACAGCAGCGTGATGTCGTCGTCCACGAGCTGGATCGTGTCGCGGTCGCCCGAGCAGACGAGCACGTTCCACCCCTCGCGCGCCGCACGCGTCGCGAGCGTCGCGAGGATGTCGTCGGCCTCGTAGTCGGGCTTCTCCAGCACCGTCACGTTCATGGCGCGCAGGCACTCCTGCAGGAGCGGGATCTGCCCCTTGAACTCCGCAGGCGTCTCGGCCCGGGTCCCCTTGTACTCCGCGTACTCGCGCGTGCGGAACGACTCCCGCGACACGTCGAAGGCGACCGCCACGTGGGTCGGGTTCTCGTCGCGCAGAAGGTTGATGAACATCGACAGGAAGCCGTGGATGGCGTTGGTGTGCTGCCCGTCCTGCGTCGAGAAGTTCTCGACCGGCAGGGCGAAGAAGGCCCGGAACGCCAGCGAGTGGCCGTCGACGACGAGAAGGGTAGGCTTCGTGGAGTCCGTCACCCGTCCAGCGTAACGAGGGCGGCGGACATCCGACGACGGGAGTGCGATGACGGATCGGATCGACGGGATGGCGTGGGCGCGGGAGCGCGGGATGGGCGCCCTCGCGGAGCGCATGGGAATCGAGTTCGTGGAGTTCTCCGTCGAGCGTTCGGTCGCGACGATGCCCGTCGAGGGCAACACCCAGCCGGTCGGACTGCTGCACGGCGGGGCGTACGTCGTCCTCGGCGAGTCGCTCGGCTCGATGGCCGCCAACCTGTGGGCGGGACCCGGCCGCCTCGCCGTCGGCGTCGACATCAACGCCACCCACACGGCGTCGGCGACGCACGGCGTCGTGACCGGCGTGTGCACGCCCATCCACCTCGGCCGGACCCTCACGGTGCACGAGATCATCGTGACGAACGAGGACGGCCGGCGCTGCTCGACCGTGCGCATCACCAACGTCATCAAGGACGCGCCGTCCAGATGAGCGCGATGCGATGACGAAAGGGCCGGATCTCCGAGGAGATCCGGCCCTTTCGGGATGCGTACGGGGCTCAGCCCTTCTTGGGCGCGAGCTGCTCGATGATGGCCTTCGCGACGTCCTGCATCGTGAGGCGGCGATCCATCGACGCCTTCTGGATCCAGCGGAACGCCTCCGGCTCGGACAGGCCCATCTTCTCGTTGAGGAGGCCCTTCGCGCGGTCCACGAGCTTGCGCGTCTCGAAGCGCTCGACCATGTCGGTCACCTCGGCCTCGAGCGTGATGATCTGGTCGTGGCGGGCCAGCGCGATCTCGATCGCGGGCAGCAGGTCGTTCGGGGTGAACGGCTTCACGACGTAGGCCAGCGCGCCGGCCTCGCTCGCGCGCTCCACGAGCTCCTTCTGGCTGAACGCCGTGAGCAGGACGACGGGCGCGATGTGGTTCTTGCTGAGCTTCTCGGCGGCGCTGATGCCGTCGAGCTGCGGCATCTTCACGTCCATGATGACGAGGTCGGGGCGCAGCTCGGTCGCGAGCGCCACGGCCGTCTCGCCGTCGCCCGCCTCACCGACGACGTCGTAGCCGTTGTCGCGGAGGATCTCGACGATGTCGAGGCGGATGAGGGATTCGTCTTCGGCGACCACCACACGACGGGGCGCCGTCGCGGTGCTCTTCTCGGTCTGCTCTTCGGTCACCGTTCCATCCTAGAGGTAGGTCTGCTGGGAGTTCGTGCCGGTGGTGGGGGTCGAACCCACACGCCCTTGCGGGCAGAGCATTTTGAGTGCCCCGCGTCTGCCATTCCGCCACACCGGCATGCGCACTCGACGATACAGCGAGCGGGGCCCGGTGCTGAACCGGGCCCCGCTCCTGGCGCGTCGCGCCTACTGCTTCTTGTACACGGGGGCGGCGCCGTGCACGGCGTCGCCCACGCGGTGCACGCGCAGGTCGTTCGTCGAGCCAGAGATCCCGGGAGGGGAGCCGGAGATGACGATCACCTTGTCGCCGACCTTCGCGAGGTCGTTCGACAGCAGGTGGTCGTCGACCTGCAGGAACATGCGGTCGGTGTGCTCGACCTGCTCGACGAGGGCCGAGCGGATGCCCCAGGTGAGGGCCATCCGGCGGCGGATCGCCTCGTCCTGCGTGAACGCGATCATGGGGCGCGGGGAGCGCAGTCGCGACATGCGGCGCGCCGAGTCGCCCGACTGCGTGAACACGCAGAGGAACTTCGCGTCCACGAAGTCGGCGACCTCGATCGCGGCGAGCGTGATGGCTCCGCCCTGCGTGCGCGGCTTGTTGGTGAGCGGCGCGATGCGCTCCAGGCCGTGCTCCTCGGTCGACTCCACGATGCGCGCCATGGTCTGCACGGTGATCGCGGGGTAGTCGCCCACGCTCGTCTCGCCCGAGAGCATCACGGCGTCGGCGCCGTCGAGGACGGCGTTGGCGACGTCGCTCGTCTCGGCGCGCGTCGGCACGGGGCTCGAGATCATCGACTCGAGCATCTGCGTGGCGACGATGACGGGCTTCGCCATCCGGCGCGACAGCTCGACCGCGCGCTTCTGGACGATCGGCACGGCCTCGAGGGGCAGCTCGACGCCGAGGTCGCCGCGCGCGACCATGATGCCGTCGAAGGCGTCGATGATCTCCTCGAGGTTGTCGACCGCCTGCGGCTTCTCGACCTTCGCGATGATCGGGACGCGACGTCCCTCCTCCGCCATGATGACGTGGGCGCGCTGAACGTCCTTGGCGCTGCGCACGAACGACAGCGCGATGATGTCGGCGCCGTTGCGCAGGCCGTAGCGGAGGTCCGCCTCGTCCTTCTCGCTCAGGGCGGGCACGTTGACCGCGACGCCCGGCAGGTTGATGCCCTTGTTGTTGGACACGGCTCCCGCGACGACGACCTCGGTCGTGACGACCGTGCCGTCGGTCTCGACGACCCTCACCCGCACCTTGCCGTCGTCGATGAGGAGGAAGTCGCCCGGCTTGACGTCCTGCGGCAGGCCCTTGAAGGTCGTGCCGACGATCTCCTTCGTGCCGAGGATGTCCTCGGTGGTGATCTTGAAGATGTCGCCCTCGGCGAGCTCGTGGGGGCCGTCGGCGAACTTGCCGAGGCGGATCTTCGGACCCTGCAGGTCGACGAGGATCGCCACGGGCTTGCCGATCTCCTCGGCCGCGGCCCGCACGTTCGCGAAGTTGTTGTCGTGCACGGAGTAGTCACCGTGGCTGAGGTTGAAGCGCGCCACGTCCAGGCCGGCCTCGATGAGGGACTTCACAGTCTCCTTGGTCGAGGTCGCCGGGCCCAGCGTGGCGACGATCTTGGCTCGTCTCAAAAGCTTGCCTTCCGCACTGCTTGCTTCTTCTGTTGTGGACGCATCCGCGTCCGTCGGGTCGGCTGCGCGCTCCGCACGAACGCGCGCCGCGGATGTTCCGGATGCACGTCCCACCCTACGCGCACCGGGGCATCCGCTTCATGTCCACACGGTGACGGCCGGGTGCCCCCGCGGGGAGCTCCCGGCCGTCGCCGCGTGTGCACGGGATCAGAGGCCGATGGCCACGTCGGTCGGCTTCACGGGAGCCGGCAGCTGCGTGTCGCCCATGAGGTACGCGTCCACCTCCGCGGCGACCGAGCGGCCCTCCGCGATGGCCCACACGATGAGCGACTGGCCGCGGCCGGCGTCGCCCGCCACGAACACGCCGGGCGTCGACGTCTGGAACGCGCCGTCCCTGTCGACGTTGCCGCGCGCCGTGAAGCGCGTCTCGAGCTGGCCCTCGAGCTGCTCGCGCTCGGGGCCCGTGAAGCCCATCGCCACGAGCACCAGGTCCGCGGGGATCTCGCGCTCGGTGCCCGCCTTCGGCACGCGGCGCCCGTCGACGAACTCGGTCTCTGCCACGACGAGGGCGCGGACCTCGCCCGCGTCGTTGCCGACGAACTCCACCGTCGAGGCGAGGAACTGGCGCTCTCCGCCCTCCTCGTGGGCCGAGGAGACCTCGAACACCTGCGGCATCATGGGCCACGGCTGGTGGTCGGGGCGCTCGTCGGACGGCCGCTTGCCGATCGCGAGGTTCGTCACGCTGAGCGCGCCCTGGCGGTGCGCCGTGCCGATGCAGTCGGCCCCCGTGTCGCCGCCGCCGATGACGACGACGTGCTTGCCCTCCGCGGTGATCTGGTTGGCGACCTTGTCGCCCGCGACGGCCTTGTTCGACTCGACGAGGTACTCCATGGCGTAGTGCACGCCGTCGAGCTCCCGACCGGGGATGGGGAGATCGCGCGGCACCGTCGCGCCCGTCGCGACCACGACGGCGTCGTAGCGCGCACGGAGCTCGTCCCACGTGATGTCGACGCCGATCTCCACGCCCGCGCGGAACCGCGTGCCCTCGTCCTGCATCTGGCGCAGGCGCGCCTCGATGTGGGTCTTCTCCATCTTGAAGTCGGGGATGCCGTAGCGCAGCAGCCCGCCGATGCGGTCGTCGCGCTCGTAGACAGCGACCGTGTGGCCGGCGCGCGTGAGCTGCTGAGCCGCGGCGAGCCCGGCCGGGCCCGAGCCGACGACCGCGACCGTCTTTCCGGTGAGGCGGGCCGGGGGCTTCGCCTCGACCCAGCCGCTCGCGAACGCCTGGTCGATCGTGGAGACCTCGATCTGCTTGATCGTGACGGCGGGCTGGTTGATGCCGAGAACGCACGACGACTCGCACGGCGCAGGACAGAGCCGGCCCGTGAACTCCGGGAAGTTGTTCGTCGCGTGGAGGCGCTCGATGGCGGCGCGGCCCTCACCGCGCCACGTCAGGTCGTTCCACTCCGGGATGAGGTTGCCCAGCGGGCAGCCCTGATGGCAGAACGGCACGCCGCAGTCCATGCAGCGCCCGGCCTGGCGGCGGAGCACGGCCTGGTCGCCCGGCTCGTACACCTCCTTCCAGTCCAGGATGCGCACGGGCACGGGACGGCGCGCGGGGAGCTCGCGCTCCGTGGTCTTCAGAAAGCCCTTCGGGTCAGCCACCCGTCACCTCCATGATGCGGTTCCAGACGACGTCGCCATCGGGGTCGAGCCCCTCCGCGACGGCGGCCTGCCGGGTCTCCAGCACGGCGGCGTAGTCGCGCGGAAGCACCCGCACGAAGTTCTGCGCCTCTTCTTCGAAGTCGTCGAGCAGGCGCTTGGCCAGCTCGGAGTCGGTCTCGGCGACGTGCTGCTCGAGCAGGTCGCGGAGGATCTCGACGTCGCCGGAGCCGAGCGGGCCCAGCGTGAGCTCGCCCGAGGCGAGCGATTCGCGGTTGACGAGCTTCTCGTCGAGCTTGTGCACGTAGGCCGTGCCGCCCGACATGCCGGCGCCGAGGTTGCGGCCGGTGCGGCCGAGGATGACCGCGAGCCCGCCCGTCATGTACTCCAGCGCGTGGTCGCCCACGCCCTCGACGACGGCTGTCGCGCCGGAGTTGCGGACGAAGAACCGCTCGCCGACCATGCCGCGCAGGAACAGCGTGCCCTGCGTGGCGCCGTAGCCGATGACGTTGCCGGCGATGACGTTCTCCGCGGCGTCGAAGGTCGCACCGGCCGCCGGCCGGACGACGATCTGACCTCCGGAGAGCCCCTTGCCGACGTAGTCGTTGGAGTCGCCCTCGAGACGCAGCGTGATGCCGTTCGGGAGGAACGCACCGAACGACTGGCCTGCCGAGCCGTGGAGCGTCACGGTGATGGATCCGGCAGGGAGGCCGTTCTCGCCCTGCGCCTTCGTCACGCGGTGGCCGAGCATCGTTCCCACAGCACGCGCGGTGTTGCGCACGGGCAGGTCGATCTCGATGCGGCCGCCGTTCTCGATGACGTCGGCCGCACGCTCGATGAGCTGCACGTCGAAGTGCTCCTCGAGCTCGTGATCCTGGTCGCGGGCGTGACGACGGGGCTCGTCGTCCGAGAACGCGGGGCCCTCGAGCACGGGCGAGAGGTCGAGGCCGTCGGCCTTCCAGTGGTCGACGGCGCGGTCGATGTCGAGCACCTCGACGTGGCCCACGGCCTCCTCGATGGAGCGGAAGCCGAGCTCGGCGAGGTACTCGCGCACCTCCTGCGCCACGAACTCCATGAAGTTCACGACGTGCTCGGCCTTGCCCGTGAAGCGGCTGCGCAGAACCGGGTTCTGCGTCGCGACCCCCACGGGGCAGGTGTCGAGGTGGCACACGCGCATCATGATGCATCCGCTCACGACGAGCGGAGCCGTGGCGAAGCCGAACTCCTCCGCACCGAGCAGAGCGCCGATCACGACGTCTCGCCCCGTCTTCATCTGCCCGTCGACCTGCACGACGACGCGATCGCGCATGCCGTTCAGCATGAGCGTCTGCTGGGTCTCGGCGAGGCCGAGCTCCCACGGCGTGCCGGCGTGCTTGAGCGAGTTGAGCGGGCTCGCGCCCGTTCCGCCGTCGTGCCCGGAGACGAGGATGACGTCGCTGAGCGCCTTCGCGACACCAGCGGCGACCGCGCCGATGCCCGACTGGCTGACGAGCTTCGTGTGGATGCGTGCCGCAGGGTTCGACCGCTTCAGGTCGAAGATGAGCTGCTTGAGATCCTCGATCGAGTAGATGTCGTGGTGCGGCGGCGGCGAGATCAGGCCGACGCCCGCCGTCGCGTGGCGCGTGCGCGCGACCCACGGGTACACCTTGCCCGGGGGCAGCTGACCGCCCTCGCCGGGCTTGGCGCCCTGGGCGAGCTTGATCTGGATGTCGTCGGCGTGGGTGAGGTACATGCTCGTCACGCCGAACCGCCCGGAGGCGACCTGCTTGATCGAGCTGCGGCGCTCCGGGTCGAGCAGCCGGTCGACGTCCTCGCCGCCCTCGCCCGTGTTCGACTTGCCGCCGATGCGGTTCATGGCGATCGCGAGGGTCTCGTGCGCCTCGCGCGAGATCGACCCGTAGCTCATGGCGCCCGTGGAGAACCGCTTGACGATCTCGGAGATCGGCTCGACCTCGTCGATCGGCACGGACGGGCGGGCGCCCTTCTTGAACGCGAACAGACCGCGGAGCGTCTTCAGCTCCTCCGCCTGGCGGTCGACGAGCTGCGTGTACTCGCGGAAGATCTCGTAGCTGCCGGTTCGCGTGGAGTGCTGCAGCTTGAAGACGGTCTCGGGGCTGAAGAGGTGGGGCGACCCGTCGCGGCGCCACTGGTACTCGCCGCCCGTCCAGAGGCGCTCGTGGGCGCGCACGGCGCCGTCCTCGGGATAGGCGAACGCGTGCCGAGCGGCGTTCTCGCGTGCGATCTCCTCCAGGCCGATGCCCTCGATCTTCGACTCGGTGCCGGTGAAGTACCGCTCGACGAACGCCGACGAGAGGCCGACGGCCTCGAACACCTGCGCGCCCGTGTACGACGACACGGTCGAGATGCCCATCTTCGACATGATCTTCAGCACGCCCTTGCCGAGCGCGTAGATCAGGTTCCGGACGGCCTTCTCGGGGGTCACGCCGCTGATCGCGCCGGAGCGGACGAGGTACTCGACCGTCTCCATCGCGAGATACGGGTTGACGGCGGTCGCGCCGTAGCCGAGCAGCGTCGCGACGTGGTGCACCTCGCGGACGTCGCCGGCCTCGACGACGAGCCCCACCTTCATGCGGGTCTCGCGGCGGATGAGGTGGTGGTGCACGGCCGAGACGGCGAGCAGCGACGGGATGGGCGCGAGGTCCTGGTTCGAGTCGCGGTCGCTGATGACGAGGAACTCCGCACCGTCCTCGACGGCGCGGTCGGCCTCGGCGCACAGCTGCTCGAGGCGCTTCTGCAGTCCCTTGGCGCCCGCGGAGACGCGGTACAGCGAGCGCAGCGTCACGGACGTGCGGCCGGGCAGGGCGCTGTCAATGTGCTGGATCTTCGCGAGCTCGTCGTTGTCGATCACGGGGAAGTCGAGGATGACGCTCCGGGCGTGCTCGGGGCCCCATGACAGCAGGTTCGGCTCCGGCCCGAGGCCGAGCTTGAGGCTCGTGACGACCTCTTCGCGGATGGAGTCGAGCGGCGGGTTCGTCACCTGCGCGAACTGCTGCGTGAAGTAGTCGAACAGCAGGCGCGGGCGCTCGCTGAGCACGGCGATGGGGGTGTCGGATCCCATCGCTCCGAGCGGCTCGACGCCGTTCTGGCCCATCGGGCGCAGCAGGATCTTCACCTCCTCCTCGGTGTAGCCGAAGGTGCGCTGGCGACGCGTGATCGACGCGATCGGGTGCACGAGGTGCTCGCGCTCGGGAAGGTCCGCGAGGCGCACCGTGCCCTTGTCGAGCCACTCCTGCCACGGCTCGAGGGCCGCGACGCGCGACTTCACCTCGTCGTCGGCGATGATGCGGCCCTCTGCCGTGTCGACGACGAACATCGTGCCCGGACGCAGCCGGCCCCGGCGCTCGATGCGCTCGGGGGCGAAGTCGAGCACGCCGGTTTCGGAGCCGATGACGACGAGCCCGTCCTTCGTCACGGTCCAGCGTCCCGGACGCAGGCCGTTGCGGTCGAGCGTGGCGCAGACGAGGGTCCCGTCGGTGCCGATGAGCGCGGCGGGGCCGTCCCACGGCTCCATCTGGCCCGCGTGGTACTCGTAGAACGCGCGCAGGTCGGGGTCGACGTAGGCCTTCTTCTCGTACGCCTCGGGCACCATCATGAGCATCGCGTGCGGAAGGCTGCGGCCCGTGAGGGTGAGGAGCTCGAGAACCTCGTCGAACGACGCCGAGTCGCTCTCGGAGTCGCTGCAGATGGGCAGGAGCGGGCGGATGTCGCCGAGCAGCTCGCTCTCGAGCTGCGACTGCCGCGCCCGCATCCAGTTCCGGTTGCCGCCCACCGTGTTGATCTCGCCGTTGTGCGCGATCATCCGCAGCGGCTGCGCAAGCGGCCACGACGGGAAGGTGTTGGTGGAGTAGCGGGAGTGCACGACCGCGAGCTCGGTCGCGAACCGCTCGTCCTGCAGGTCGAGGTAGAACGGCTCGAGCTGGAGCGTCGTGACCATGCCCTTGTAGCCGAGAGTGCGGCTCGAGAGCGACACGAAGTACGCGTCGAGCTCGTGCTGGGCGCGCTTGCGCAGCCGGTAGGCCCGGCGGTCGAGCTCGATGCCGGAGAGCGCGGGCTGGTTGGCGGCCTGGGCGCTCGCGAGGAAGACCTGCTCGATCGCCGGCATGGCCTCGCCCGCGAGGCGGCCGAGGTGCGCGGGGTCGACGGGGACCTCGCGCCATCCGAGCACCGCGAGTCCTTCGGCGGCGGCGATGGCCGCGATGCCCTGCTTCTGCGCGTCGCGCTCGTCCGCGTCGAGCGGGAGGAACGACAGACCGGCGGCGTACTCGCCGACGACCGGGAGCTCGAAGCCCGCCACGGCGCGCAGGAACGCGTCGGGCATCTGCGTGAGGATGCCCGCGCCGTCGCCCGTGCCCGCGTCGGAGCCGATGGCGCCGCGATGCTCGAGGTTGCGGAGTGCCTCGAGGGCGAGGTCGACGATGTCGTGCCCCGCCTCGCCGCGCAGCGTCGCGACCATCGCGAGACCGCAGGCGTCCTTCTCGAACGCGGGGTTGTACATGCCCTGCCGGGGCGGGAGCGCTCCGGGTGCGCCGTAACGGGGGCTCGATGCCATGCCTACCGTCCTCAAGGTGGTGACTGAAAGAGGGACGACGTCGGCCCTTGCGTGCTGGTTCGCCGGCTCGCGAGGGACCGCGCCTCGATGTCCGGCGAAGCGGTCCTACTTCGCGGCTGCAGTGCTTGTGGCGGCGGCCTCTGGAACGTCTACCGACATCGTGGGTGCGCTGATGTCGACGTAGTCGTCCGGGGTTCCTTGCGATTGTAGCGCCTCGGCGTCCTTGCGCCCGCGTCCTGGGCGGTAGGGCGACGGCTCGACGCCCGTGTGCCTGCCCTGCACCGCCAGCACCGCGACGCCCACGGCGATCGCGAGGATGGCGCCCCACACGTTGGTGCGGAGGCCGAGGATGATCTCGCTCGGGTCGATGCGGATGCTCTCCCAGACGACGCGTCCCGCGCCGTACCAGATGAGGTAGACGGCGAACAGGCGCCCCCACTGGAAGAACTGCTTGCGTCCGAGGGCGAACAGCACCGCCACGCCGAGCAGGTTCCAGACGACCTCGTAGAGGAACGTCGGGTGGAAGAGCGTTCCCTCCGGGAGGCCGGGAGGGAACGCCGCGTTGTCGGCGTCGATCTCGAGCCCCCACGGCAGGTCGGTCGGCCATCCGTAGAGCTCCTGGTTGAACCAGTTGCCGAAGCGTCCGAGCGCCTGCGCGAGGAGGAGGCCGGGTGCGAGGGCGTCGGCGAACGTCAGGAAGCGGATGCCGGTCCACTTGCAGCCGAGCCAGGCGCCGAGCGCGCCGCCGAGGAGCGCGCCGAAGATGGCGATGCCGCCCTCCCAGATCGCCCACACCGACCCCGGCTGGGTCGGGTTCCACGGGTTGGAGCCCTCGCCGAAGTAGAAGCCCCAGTGCGTGAGCACGTGGTAGATCCTCGCCCCCACGATCGCCAGCGGCACGGCGAGCAGCGCGATGTCGATGACGACCCACGGCTCGCCACCGCGCCGCGTGAGGCGGCGGTTCGTGAGGATCGTCGCCACGACGATGCCGGCGATGATGCACAGCGCGTAGAAGTGGATGCGCACCGGGCCGATGTCCCAGTAGGACACGTCGGGGCTGGGGATGCTCGTGACGATGGGCGCCAGGGCGGAGGACAGCATGATCGTGAGTCTATTTCCTTCCGGGATGCGCTCAGGAGCGCCGGGTGCCGGCGGCGAGCTCGCGCGTCTTGGCCGCGAGGCCGTCCACGCCGCCGTCGCGCAGCGCCTTGACGAGCGCCGTGCCGACGATCGCGCCGTCGGCGTACTCGACGATGCTGGCGATGTGCGCGGCGGTGGACACGCCGATGCCGACGCATGCGCGCACGGCTCCCTGCTCGCGCAGTCGGCCGACGAGCGAGCGGGCGGCCGCGTCGAGCTCGGCGCGCTCCCCCGTGATGCCCATGGTGGAGACGGTGTAGACGAAGCCCGTGGAGGCGCCGACGATGAGCCCCAGCCGCGCGTCCGACGACGTCGGCGCGGCGAGGAAGACCCGGTCGAGCCCCGTGCGCTCGGATGCCGCGATCCAGTCGGCCGCGGCGTCGGGCGTGATGTCCGGCGTGATGAGGCCGGCGCCTCCCGCGGCGAGCACGTCGTCGGCGTAGCGGTCGACGCCGTACTGCGCGACGGGGTTCCAGTACGTCATGACGACGACCGGGACGTCGGTGCGCGCGGTGATCTCCCGCAGAGCCGCGAAGAGGTGCTCGGTGCGGTAGCCCGCCGCGAGGGCGGCCGTGGTCGCCTCCTGGATGACGGGGCCGTCCATGACGGGGTCGCTGTAGGGCGGGCCGAGCTCGATGACGTCGACGCCGTTCTCGGCCAGGGCGACCGCCGCCTCGATGCTCGTGGCGAGGTCGGGATAGCCGACCGGCAGGTACCCGACGAACGCGCCCCGACCCTCGGCGTGCGCCTTCGCGATGGCGCTCTCGACCCGGCTCACGCGTCGGCTCCCTCGTCGTACAGCCCGAACCAGCGGGCGGCGGTGTCCATGTCCTTGTCGCCGCGGCCCGAGAGGCAGACGGCGAGGACGGCGTCCGGCCCGAGCTCCCGGCCGATACGGAGCGCGCCCGCGAGGGCGTGCGCCGATTCGATGGCGGGGATGATCCCCTCCGTGCGGCTCAGCAGCCGCAGCGCGTCCATCGCCTCCGCATCGGTCGCGGGGATGTACTCGGCGCGGCCGATCGAGGCGAGCCAGGAGTGCTCCGGCCCGACGCCCGGGTAGTCGAGCCCGGCCGAGATCGAGTGCGACTCGACGGTCTGCCCGTCTTCGTCCTGCAGCACGTAGGTGCGCGCGCCGTGCAGCACGCCCGGACGGCCGCGCTCGATCGACGCCGCGTGGCGCGGGGTGTCGACGCCGTCGCCGGCCGCCTCCACACCGTAGAGGCGCACGTCCTCGTCGTCGATGAAGGCGTCGAACATGCCGATCGCGTTCGAGCCGCCTCCCACGCACGCCAGGACGGCGTCGGGCAGTCGCCCCGCGCGCTCGAGCAGTTGCGCGCGCGCCTCCTCCGAGATGATCTTCTGGAAGTCGCGCACCATGGCGGGGAACGGGTGCGGTCCCGCTGCCGTGCCGAAGATGTAGTTCGTCGTGTCGACGGTCGCCACCCATTCGCGGTACGCCTCGTTGATGGCGTCCTTGAGGGTGCGCGACCCGGTCTTCACCGCGACGACCTCGGCGCCCAGCAGACGCATGCGCGCCACGTTGAGAGCCTGCCGCTCGGTGTCGACCTCCCCCATGTAGATGCGGCACTCGAGGCCGAAGAGGGCGGCGGCCGTCGCGGTGGCGACGCCGTGCTGGCCCGCGCCGGTCTCCGCGATGACGCGCGTCTTGCCGAGACGCCGCGTGAGAAGCGCCTGGCCGAGCACGTTGTTGATCTTGTGGCTGCCCGTGTGGTTGAGGTCCTCGCGCTTGAGGAAGATCCGCGCGCCGCCCGCGTGCTCGGCGAAGCGGGGCACCTCGGTCAGCGCCGAGGGGCGTCCGGCGTAGTCGACGAGGAGCCCCTGCAGCTCGGCCTGGAAGGCCGGATCGGCCATCGCCTGGGCGTGCGCGTCGGCGAGCTCGTCGATCGCGGCGATGAGGGACTCGGGCATGTAGCGCCCTCCGAACTCGCCGAAGAACGGTCCGGGCTGGTCGCGCAGGGTCATGCGGTCTCCTTCCGTGCCGGCGCGTCGCCCGCGGCGAGGAACGCGCCGAGCGTCGCGACGGGGTCGCCTGTCACGAGTGCCTCGCCGATGAGCACCGCGTCGGCGCCCGCCGCGCGGTAGTGCGCGACGTCGGCGGGCTCCAGCACGGCCGACTCCGCGATGCGCACGGCGCCGTCGGGGATGCCGTCGACGAGCCGGCCGAACAGGTCGCGGTCGAGCTCGAAGGTCGAGAGGTCGCGCGCGTTCACGCCGATGAGGCGCGCGCCGAGGCCCGCGGCCCGTGCGACCTCGTCGGCCGAGTGCGCCTCCACGAGCGGGGTCATCCCGAGCGAGACGGTGAGCGAGAAGAGCTCCTCGAGCACGTGCTGCTCGAGCGCCGCGACGATGAGGAGCACGATGTCGGCGCCGGCGGCGCGTGCCTCGACGACCTGGTAGGGCGTCGCGACGAAGTCCTTGCGGAGCACGGGGACGCCGACGCGGGCCTTGACGGCCGCGAGGTCGTCGAGGCTGCCCTTGAAGCGCCGCTGCTCGGTGAGCACGGAGATCGCGGACGCTCCCCCCTGCTCGTACAGCGCCGCCTGGTGCGCGGGATCGGGGATCGCCGCGAGATCGCCGCGCGAAGGGCTCGCCCGCTTCACCTCCGCGATGATCTTCACGCGGTCGGCGGGCCGGAGCGCCGCAAAGACGTCGAGCGCAGGCGCCTGCGCGGCGGCTGCGCTCTCGACCTCGGCGAGCGGGCGGAGCGCCCGCCGCATCTCGGCGTCTTCGACGGCCCCGGCCGTGAGGTCGGCCAGGAGCGACATCAGTGGGCCCTGGGCGCGTACTTGGGTCCGCGGACGCCGTAGCCGGCCTTCGACACGATCCAGCCCGCGATGGGGCCGAGCACGAAGAGCACGGACGAAGCCACGAGCAGCCACGGGACCCACACGAACAGCGCGACGGTGGCGATCGAGAGCGCCACGAGCATGATGAGCACGCCGGTCCAGGCGGCGGGCGAGTGTCCGTGTCCGGGGTCACCGATCGGGTTGGTCATGACGTGTCATCCTCCAAGGCTGCTGGGAACGTCGAACAGTCTATCGGGGCGGTGCGGACGCCTCGTCCGCCGCCCGGTCAGCGGGTGGGGTCGTCGCCGCGCGACAGGTCGTCCCACGAGTCGACGGCGTCGAGCGGCGCGCCGTCGTCCGCGGCGGCCCGTGTGCCGCCGCTCTCGTAGCGCCGCCCGCCGCGTCGCCAGGCGTGCGCCGTGGCGAGGGTCCACGCACCGGCGGCCGCGACGAGCAGGCCCGCCGCCACGGTGATCGCGGGCCACGGCGTGAGCGCGAGGGCCGTGACGAGCTCGGAGACGGCCTCCGCCCCCGCGATGCCGGTGTGCTCGGTGACGGGGCCGGCGGCGGCGGTCGGCGACGGGTCGGCGACGAGCGCGAGGCCCAGCCACCCGATCGCCCCTCCCACGACGAGCGCGACCGCTCCGAGCACGTAGCGCACGGCACGGCCCGCGATCGACAGGACGAGCGACAGCGCGAGCGCCGCGAGCGCGAGCGGCTGCATGACGGACACCGCTTCCGCCCCCGTCACCGGGAGCGCGGCTCCCGCGACGGTCGCCACGAGCCAGGTCTGGGTCGAGCCGATGAGCGCCGTCGCGGCGCCGATGAGCGCCGCGAGAACCGCGATCGACCGCGCCCTCGCCATCCGCCCGCTGTGCTCGGACGCCGTCATCCGACCACCGGGTGCAGGCCGCGGTCGCCCACGTCGGCCCGGTCGAGGTCGGTGTCGAAGCAGGTGCGCGTCTCGGTGTGGCAGGCGGGGCCGACCTGGTCGACGGAGACGAGCACGACGTCGCCGTCGCAGTCGAGACGCACGTCCTTGACGAGCTGCACGTGGCCGGACGTGTCGCCCTTGCGCCACAGCTCCCGGCGCGAGCGCGACCAGTAGACCACCCGCCCCGAGGTGAGGGTCTCGCGGAGCGCGTCGGCGTTCATCCACGCCAGCATGAGCACCTCGCGGGTGTCCCACTGCTGCGCGACGGCGGGCACGAGCCCGTGCGCATCGAACCGGACGCGCGCGATGCGCTCGTCCACGCTCGGAATGCTCTCCCCGGTCATCGCGTCTCGATCCCGTCTGCCTCGAGAGCGGCCTTCACGTCGCCGATCGTCATCTGGCCGGAGTGGAACACGCTCGCGGCGAGCACGGCGTCGGCGCCGGCGCGCACGGCGGGCGCGAAGTGCGAGGGCTCCCCCGCCCCGCCCGAGGCGATCACCGGCACCGTCGAGAGCCCGCGCATGAGCGCGACGAGCTCGAGATCGAATCCGGCCTTCGTGCCGTCGGCGTCGATGGAGTTGACGAGGAGCTCCCCCGCACCGCGCTCGATCGCCTCGCGCGCCCAGGCGAGCGCGTCGAGGTCGGTCTCCTTCTTGCCGCCGTGCGTGGTCACGACGAACCCCGACGGCGTGCGCTGCGAGCGCTTGACGTCGAGGGAGAGCACGAGCGCCTGCGCGCCGAACCGGTCGGCGATCTCGTCGAGCAGGCCGGGGCGCGCGATGGCGGCGGAGTTCACGCCGACCTTGTCGGCGCCGACGGCCTGCAGCCGCGAGACGTCGTCGACCGAGCGCACGCCGCCGCCGACCGTGAGCGGGATGAACACCTGCTCGGCCGTGCGCCGCACGACGTCGTAGGTCGTCGCGCGCTCATCGACCGTCGCCGTGACGTCGAGGAACGTCAGCTCGTCCGCGCCCTGGTCGAAGTACTGCCGCGCGAGTTCGACGGGATCGCCCATCTCGCGCAGGTTCTCGAAGTTCACGCCCTTGACGACGCGGCCGGCCGCGACGTCGAGACACGGGATGACGCGCGTGATGACGCCCATCAGAGACGCGCGTTGTGGATGGCCGACACGAGGATGGCGCGGGCGCCGATCGCGTACAGGTCGTCCATGACGCGGTTGACGCCCTTCCGCGGCACCATGACGCGCACGGCGACCCACTCGGGGTCGCGCAGCGGCGAGACGGTGGGCGACTCGATGCCCGAGGCGATCTCCACGGCGCGGTCGACGAGCGCGGCCGGAAGGTCGTAGTCGAGGAGCACGTACTGGCGGGCGACCATCACGCCGCGCAGGCGCCGCAGCAGGGTCTCGACGCCGGGGTGGTCGTTCGGGCCCTGGATGAGCACGGCCTCCGATTCGAGGATGACCGGGCCGAAGATGTCCAGGCCCGCCTGCCGCAGGGTCGTGCCGGTCTCGACGACGTCGGCGATCGCGTCGGCGACGCCGAGCTCGACGGCCGACTCCACCGCACCGTCCAGCGGCACCAGATCGGCGGCCACGCCGTGCGAGTCGAGGAACGAGTCGACGAGACCGGGGTACGACGTCGCGATGCGCGCGCCCTCCAGGTCGCCGACGCCCGCGAAGCGCCCGGGAGGGGCCGCGAAGCGGAAGGTGGACGTCGCGAAGCCGAGCGTCTCGATCTCCCGCGCGCGCATCCGCACGTCGAGGAGGAGGTCGCGGCCCGTGATGCCGACGTCGAGCGCGCCCGCCGAGACGTAGGTGGCGATGTCGCGCGGGCGCAGATAGAAGAACTCGACGTCGTTGGCGGCGTCGATGAGGTGCAGGGACTTGGAGTCGCGGCGGCCGGCGTAGCCGGCCTCCGCGAGCATCTCGGCGGCGGTCTCGGACAGCGATCCCTTGTTGGGAACGGCGATGCGGAGCATGGAGGGGCTTTCGATCGGGGTGTCAGACGGAGGAGCGGAGCGGCTCACAGATGTCGGTACACGTCCTCGAGGGTGAGCCCCTTCGCGAGCATGAGCACCTGCAGGTGGTAGAGCAGCTGGGAGATCTCCTCTGCCGCCTCCGCGTCGGTCTCGTACTCCGCGGCCATCCAGACCTCGGCCGCCTCCTCGACGATCTTCTTGCCGATGAAGTGGATGCCCGCGTCGAGCTCCTTCACGGTGCCCGAGCCATCGGGGCGCGTCACGGCCTTGTCGGCCAGCTCGGCGAACAGGTCGTCGAAGTTCTTCACCCTCCCAGGCTACCGGGTCGCGTGGACGTGCTCGGCGGCGAGGGCCCGCAGATCGGCGATCGCGACGTCGACATCGGGCGCGCCGAACACCGCGGAGCCCGCGACGAACGTGTCGGCGCCCGCCTCCGCCGCGCGGGAGATCGTCGTCTCCGAGATCCCGCCGTCGACCTGGAACCAGACCGCCGCGCCGACACGCCGGGCCTCGTCGGAGAGGGCGCGCAGCTTGGGCATCGTCTCGGGCATGAACGACTGCCCGCCGAAGCCGGGCTCGACCGTCATCACGAGGATCTGGTCGAATTCGTGCAGGTGCTCGTAGAGGCGCTCCGCGCCCGTCCCCGGTTTGAGCGCGACGCCGGCCCGCGCCCCGATCGCCCGCAGGCGGCGCGCGAGCCCGATGGGGTCGTGCGCGGCCTCCAGATGGAACGTGACGCTCGCGGCGCCTAGCTCCGCGTACCCCGGCGCCCAGCGGTCGGCATCCGAGATCATGAGGTGCACGTCGAGCGGGACAGGGCTCGTCTCCTGGATGCGCTGCACCATCTGCGGCCCGAACGTGAGGTTCGGCACGAAGTGGTTGTCCATGACGTCGACGTGCACGAAGTCCGCCGAGGCGATCCGCTCGAGGTCGGCCTGCATGTTGACGAAGTCGGCCGACAGGATGCTCGGATTGATGCGCGGGGCGGCGGGGAGGCTCACCCGTCCATTATCGCCGTCGCCCGCCGCTCACGCGTCCCTGCGCAGGAGCGCGAGGAACATCGCGTCCGTGCCGTGCCGGTGCGGCCACAGCTGGGCATGCCCGCCGCCCGTCTGCGGCGCGGGGAGGTCGAGCGGCGTGCGGGCGACCGACTGCAGCACCGCACGGGCGTCGAGCTCGGTCACGCGCCCGGCATGCCGTTCGAGCGCCGCGCCGACGATGGCCGAGGTCTCGGCGAGGTGCGGCGAGCACGTCACGTAGGCGACGACGCCGCCGGGGCGCAGCGCACCGATCGCGGCGTCGAGCAGCTCCGCCTGCACGTCCGCGAGCTGCGCCACATCGGACGGCCGCTTCCGCCACCGCGCCTCCGGGCGGCGGCGGAGTGCCCCGAGCCCCGTGCACGGAGCGTCCACGAGGATCCGGTCGTAGACACCGGCGCGGTCATGGGCGAGCGCCCGGCCGTCGCCCTCGTGCACGTCGACGTCGAGCGGGACCGGCGCGATCGCCCGGCGGACGAGGCCCGCGCGCGCAGGCACGAGCTCGTTCGCGTCGAGGGCGGCGCCGCCCGTCAGCGCCTCCGCCGCGAGCAGCGCCGTCTTGCCGCCCGGCCCCGCGCAGAGGTCGAGCCACCGCTCCGCGTGCGCGATCGGCGCCATCCGGCTGAGTGCGAGGGCGACGAGCTGCGAGCCCTCGTCCTGCACGCGCACGCGGCCGCCGGATGCCCGCACTGCCGGCTCCGGATCGCCGCCGCCCAGTCGGAACCCGACGGGCGAGAACGGCGTGCGCTCGCCATCCGGCTCGGCGAGGCCGGGGAGCGCCGCCATCGTGACCCCCGGAGCCGCATTGTTGGCTGCGAGGAGCGCATCGAGCTCGTCGGCGCGCCCCTCGGCCGCGAGGGCGCGCCGCAGGGCCCGGATGACCCACACGGGATGCGAGGCGGTGAGAGCGAGGCGCTCGTCGTCGGACCGCGCCGCGTCGGCCAGTCGTGCCGTCCACGTGTCCGCGTCGTCCTGTGCCACGCGCCGGAGCACCGCGTTCGCGAACCCGCTCGCACGCGCACCGGAGTCCTCACGTGCCAGCTGGACCGACTCGTTCACGGCCGCATGCGGCGCGACGCGCGTGGCCAGCAGCTGGTGCACGCCGAGCCGCAGCGCGTCGAGGACGGGAGGGTCGATCGTCTCCGTGTCGCGGTCGGCGGCCATGCGGATGATGGCGTCGTACGTGCCGAGCCGCCGCAGCGTGCCGTACGTCAGCTCGGTCGCGAGCGCGGCGTCCGCCCCGCCGATGCCCGCCCGCGCGATCTCGCGCGGGAGGAGCAGGTTGGCGTAGGCATCGGATTCGGAGACGGCGCGGAGCACGACGTAGGCGACCTGCCGCGCGAGCTGCACGGGGGCGCGCCGGGCGCCGTCGCGGCCGCTCATGCGCCGAACCGCACGGCGTCGCGCTGCCCGCGCAGCCAGTCGGCGGCGACCATGGCGCCCTTCCCCGCTGGCTGGATGCGCGTGACGAGGAGCGGCGACGTCGCGGTGCCGACGAGCATGCCCCGTTTCGCCGCGCGCGTCGCCCCGGGGGCGAGGGCGTCCTCGCCCTCGGCGCGCTCCATCGCGAGCACCTTCACGCGCGCACCGTCGAGGAGCGTGTGGGCGCCGGGCTCCGGCGTGACACCGCGGTACCGCGCATGCACCTCCGCCGCGGGCCGCGCCCAGTCGAGCAGGCCGTCGGCGAGGGCGAGCTTCGGCGCGGCCGTGGCCTCCCCGCGCTGCGGTACCGCCTCCGCGGTGCCGTCGGCGATCGCCCCGACGACGCGGACGAGCTGCGACGCGCCCGTCTCGGCGAGGAGGTCGAGCACCTCCCCCGCCGTCGCACCGTCCGGCACGGCGACGGCCTCCTGCGCGAAGACGTCGCCCGCGTCGAGCTCCGGCACGAGCCGGAACACGGCGGTGCCGAGCTCTGCGTCGCCCGCGATGAGGGCGTGCTGCACGGGTGCCGCGCCGCGCCACCGCGGGAGCAGCGAGAAGTGCAGGTTGATCCAGCCGTGCCGCGGGGTCGAGAGCAGCGGTTCGCGGACGAGCCCGCCGTACGCGACGACCACGGCGAGGTCGGCGTCGAGCGCGGAGATCCGCTCCGTCGCCTCGGCATCGAGCCGCGCGGCCTTGACGACGGCGAGGCCCAGAGCCTCCGCCGCCGCGGCGACGGGCGACGGCGTGAGCACGCGCTTGCGGCCGAGCGGCGCGTCGGGACGCGTCACGACGGCCGCGATCTCGTGGCCGGCGGCGTGGAGGGCACGCAACGACGGGACGGCCGCCTCCGGGGTGCCGGCGAACACGAGGCGGAGCGGGGGCGAGGCGGTCATCCCCTCGAGTCTAGGCGGGACGCACCGCGGGAGCCCTGTGCTCCGGTGGTCGGAGCCGCGGGTCGGGGATCCGGCGGGTCAGAGCTCGGGGTCGGGGATGTCCACGCGCACCGCGAGCGGGATCCGCGCGCTGCGACGGCGATCCTTCCCGCCTCCCCGCCCCCGTGCGCTCATCGCGGCGGAGACGACGGAGGCGCGCAGCGACCGGGTGACGGCGGCGCCCCGCGCGTAGTCGAAGCGCACGAGCGCGCGGGCGCCCGGCGCGCCGTCGCGCTCGATCGGGACGGGCCCCAGCACGGCGTCCCCGCCGAGGCCCGGCACGTCGTCGGCGAGCGAGCGCAGCGCGCGCTCGACCGCCGCGGAGTCCCCCTCGACCCGCGCGACCCTGGCCGCGGGCGGCATCCTCAGCGGGGCGCGCTCGGCGAGCTCGCCGCGCGCGTAGGTCGGCTGCGTCCAGCTCGCGAGCGCGCGCCCCACCGGGCCCGTCACCCCGACGAGGTGAACGGGCGCGCCCGGAGCGGCGAGGGCCGCGGCGTTGGACCACCACCTCAGGCACGCCTCGCCGATCCGGAGGTCGGGGGCCTGCAGCATGCGGTCGCCGTCGAGCAGCAGCACCGCGCGGTACCCCTCCGGTGCGATCGGCTCCGCGCCGCGCGTCGCGATGACGAGCGCCGGGCGGTCGTCGACCTCGCGCACGGGATGGGCGCCGTCCGCCACGACGACGCGCGCCCCCGGGAAGGCGCGGCCGAGCTCGTCGGCTGTCCGCTCGCTGCCCGATGACGACAGGCGCAGGCGGGTCGACGCGCAGTTCTGGCACGTCCACGCGTGCGCCGATCGCCCGCACCACCCGCACACGGGCGTCGCTCCGCGGGCGTGCGCGTGCAGCGGGCCGCCGCAGTGCGCGCAGCGCGTCGGCGTGCGGCAGTCGGCGCACACGAGCGAGGGGGCGTAGCCCGGGCGCGCCACCTGCACGAGCACGGGGCCGGTCTCGAGCGCCTCGCGGACGGCCCGGAAGCTCGCCGACGGGATGCGAGCCGATGTCTGCTCGTGCTCCTGCGCCGTCGCGAGCACGACGCGCGGGCTCGGGCGGCGCGCGGCGGGCGCCTCCCCGACGAAGCCGATCGAGACGAGGCGCTCGACGTCGGCCGTGCGCGTGTGCGCGGCGAACAGCAGCGCGCATCCGTCCAGGCTCTGGCGCACGAGCGCCACGTCCCGCGCGTGGGCGTACGGCGCGAGGGGCTCCTCCAGCAGCGTGTCCCCGTCATCCCAGAGGGCGACGAGCCCCGCGTCGACCACAGGAGCGTAGACGGCCGAGCGGTTGCCGATGACGACGCAGGGCGCGGCCTCGAGCGTACGGAGATAGCCCGCGTAGCGTTCGGGACCCGACTGGCCGGCGTCGTGGCGCACGACCGCAGCATCCGGGACGAGCCGCAGAAGCTGCTCCTGCAGGAGATCGAGGTCGCGGTGGTCGGGCACGGCGACGATCGCGGACCGCCCGCCTGCGAGCGTCGCCGCCGCCGCTGCGGCGAGCAGACGCGCCCACGCGGGTCGCCCCCCGTCGAGCCGCGGCGGCGCGTCCACGACGAGCCGCTCCCCCGCTCGCAGCCGCTCCTCGAGGCCGGGGAACTCCGCGAGCGCCGCGGAGGCCGCCGCGCGCTCGGCGCTGAGGACGACGGGCGTCTCGGCGCCGTCGGATGCGAGCCACGCCTTCTCGGCCCGCACCATGCGCTTCGGCACGGCGAGCCGCAGCACGTCGGCCGCCGACCCCGCCGCACGGTCGGCGACGGCGCGCGCGAGCCGGTGCAGCCGCTCCGGAAGCACGGGGGCGGGCGAGACGACCTGGTCGATCTCCGAGAGCGGGCGGTCGGCATCGTCCTCGGCATCGACCTCGACGACGAAGCCCTCGACCATCCGGCCCGCCGAGCGCAGCGGGACCTTCACGCGCACGCCCGGCGTCGCCGCGTCCGCGAGCTCGTCGGGGATGGCGTAGTCGAACAGCCGGTCGAGCTGCGGCAGCGGCGAGTCGAGCTGCACGCGCGCGATGCGGCGCGACATGCCCGACCCCTCGGTCAGAGGCCCGCGGCGCGGCGGAGCGCGTCGACGCGCGTCGTCTGCTCCCACGTGAACTCGGGGAGCTCGCGGCCGAAGTGGCCGTACGCCGCTGTCCGCGCGTAGATCGGCCGCAGCAGATCGAGGTCCTCGATGATCGCCGCCGGTCGCAGGTCGAACACCTCGCGGATGGCGGCCGTGATGACGTCGTCGGACGTCTTGCCCGTGCCGAACGTCTCGACGTAGAGCCCGACGGGGTTCGCCTTGCCGATGGCGTAGGCGACCTGCACCTCGAGCCGGTCGGCGAGCCCCGCCGCGACGGCGTTCTTCGCGACCCAGCGCATGGCGTACGCCGCGGAGCGGTCGACCTTGGAGGGGTCCTTGCCGCTGAAGGCTCCGCCGCCGTGCCGTGAGGCGCCGCCGTACGTGTCGATGATGATCTTGCGGCCCGTGAGGCCCGCGTCGCCCTTGGGGCCGCCCGTCACGAACGGGCCGGCGGGGTTGATGTAGAGCTTCACGCCGTCTGCATCGAGGCCCGTGCGCGCGAGGACCGGCGCGATGACCTTCTCGGCGATCTCCGCGTGCAGCTCCTCCTGCGTCATCTTGGGGTGGTGCTGCGTGGAGAGGACGACGGCGTCCACCGTCTTCGGCGTGAAGCCCTCGTAGCCGAGCGTCACCTGGGTCTTGCCGTCGGGGCGCAGGAACGGCAGGTCGCCGTTGCGGCGGACCTCGGTGAGCCGTTCGGCGAGGCGGTGCGCCGTCCATGCCGCCATCGGCATGAGCTCGGGCGTCTCGTTCGTCGCGAAGCCGAACATGATGCCCTGGTCTCCCGCACCGAGCGCGTCGAACCGGTCGGCCGACGAGCCGTCGCGGTGCTCGAGCGCCGTATCGACGCCGTGCGCGATGTCACTCGACTGCTCGCCCACCGACACGCTCACGCCGCACGAGTCGCCGTCGAAGCCCATCTCGCTCGAGGTGTAGCCGATGCGGTTGATGACGCTCCGCACGATCGCGGGGATCTCGACGTAGCCGTCCGTGCGGATCTCGCCCGCGACGTGCACGAGCCCCGTCGTGACGAGCGTCTCCACGGCCACGCGGCTTTCGCGGTCGACGGAGAGGAGGCCGTCGAGGATGCTGTCGGAGATCTGGTCGCAGATCTTGTCGGGATGACCCTCGGTGACGGACTCGGACGTGAACAGGCGCAGGCTCATGGCGGCTCCAGACGATGCAGCGGGCGCGGCTCTCGCCTCGCGCCCTCCAGTATGGCGAGGGCCCCCGACACGCGAGTGACGGAGGCCCTCGAGACGAGGATTCGGCTACCCGGCCGCGATCACTCCGCGGCGCGCAGGCGCAGCTTGTCCTGGTGGATCTCGTGGAGCGCGATCGTGAGCGGCTTGTCCTCCACCGACGAGTCGACGAGAGGGCCGACGTTGTCGAACAGGTTCCCCTCGTGCAGATCGGTGTAGTAGTCGTTGATCTGGCGGGCGCGCTTCGCGCCGTAGATCACGAGCTGGTACTTCGAGTCGACGCGGTCGAGAAGCTCGTCGATCGGCGGGTCGATGATGCCCTTGTTCTCGCTGCTCATAGCAGTCCTCCTGTTCAGCGGCCCATGCCGCTCGGCGAATCCGTGGCGATGGCGCGCGACGATCAGCGCGCGGGCGCCTGGATCAAGTCTACGACCTGCTGCGCGGCTTCGGCGACGTCGGCGTTCACGACGCGGAAGTCGAACTCGCCCTGAGCGGCCAGCTCGACCTTCGCGGTGCGCAGGCGCCGCGCGCGCTCCTCTGCATCCTCCGTGCCCCGACCGACGAGGCGCGCGGTGAGCTCGTCCCAGCTGGGCGGCAGGAGGAACACGAGCGTGGCCGACGGCTCGGCCTCGCGCACCTGGCGCGCGCCCTGCAGGTCGATCTCGAGCAGCACGGCCTTGCCGTCGGCGAGGGCGCGGTCGATGGGGCCGCGCGGGGTGCCGTACCGGTGGCGATTGTGGACCGTGGCCCATTCCAGCAGCTCGCCCTCCGCGATGAGGCGGTCGAACTCCGCGTCGTCGACGAAGAAGTAGTGCTCGCCGTCGACCTCGCCAGGGCGCGGGTCGCGCGTCGTCGCCGAGACCGAGAGATGGAGCTCGGGATGGTGCGCGCGGATGTGCGCCGCGACGGTACCCTTGCCCACCGCAGTGGGCCCGGCGAGCACGAGCAGCCGGCTGCGCGCGGGACGCGCCTGCGGCTCCGGCATGCGGCGGTCGAGCCACTCCTCCAGCGCACGGCGCTGGCGCGCGCCGAGGCCGCCGAGGCGCTTGACGGGCGAGATCGCGAGCTCCGCGAGGATGCGGTCGCGCTTGCCCTCCCCGATGGCGGGGAGCGCTGTGAGGAACTCGGGCACGCGCATCGTGCCCGCGGCCGACTGCGGGTCGGCCGTCGCACGGCGGAGCGCCTCCTGCGGCGTGACGACGCGGGTCGAGAGGTCGCGCTTGAGCGCGGCGCGCGCGCGGCGTGCCGCCACCGCCTTGCGGGACGCCGCTGCGCGGTCGACCTCGGGCGGCGTCGGGCGGGGGGCGATGGCGTGCTCAGGCAACGGGTCCTCCGTTCTCGTCCCCCCGGTAGGCCGCCGCCGCGGCGGCGACGGCGGCGGCGATGCCCTCTGGGCCCGCCGCCAGGATGCTGCGCGACTCCGAGGCGATGACGCACGGCGCCATCCGCCCGAACACGGCGGCGAGGTCACCCGCCTGCGCACCCTGGTAGCCGAAGCCGGGCGCGAGGATGGGCGCGGGCGGCGCGAACGGCGCGAGGCCCGCCGCGTCCCAGTCGACGGTCGCCCCGATGACGAAGCCCGTGCTGCCCCACTCGCCGGGGGCGGCGACGCGCGCGTTGCGCGCCGACACCTCGGCGACGACGGCGGCGGCGATCGTCGCATCCGCGCTGCGGCCGCGCTGGAGAGCGGCCGCCTCGGGATTGCTCGTCGCCGCGAGGACGAAGACGCCCTTGCCGTGCGCGTCGGCGAGGGAGAACGCGCCGTCGAGCGCCCCGACGCCGAGGTAGGGGCTCGCCGTGAGCGCGTCGGCTTCGAGGGGCGAGCCGGGTTCCAGCCAGGCCGCCGCATAGGCGTCCATGGTCGACCCGATGTCGCCCCGCTTGGCGTCGGCGATGACGAGGAGGCCCGCGGCGCGGGCGGACGCGATGACCTCTTCGAGCGCCGCGATCCCGCGTGAGCCGAAGCGCTCGAAGAACGACACCTGCGGCTTGACGATCCCGACGCGTCCCGCCGCGGCGTCGACGACCCGCAGGCCGAACTCCCGCGCTCCCGAGGCCGAGGCCTCGAGACCCCAGCTCTCCAGCAACGGGAGGTGCGGGTCGATGCCCACGCAGAGCGGGCCGCGCTCGTCGAGGACGGCGCGCACCCGCTCTCCGAAGGTCGTCACGACGCGCGTTCCAGGGCGTACTCCTGCAGGCTCTTCACGCGGTAGCCGCCCGCCATGGAGTCCATGGCGCTCACGGCGGCGCCGAGCACGGAGATGGTCGTGAAGAGCGCCTTGTCGGCGCCGACGGCTGCCGCGCGGATCTCGTAGCCGTCGGCACGGGCCGACATGCCGCTCGGCGTGTTCACGATGATGTCGACGCGGCCCGCGTTGATGAGGTCGACGATGTTCTCCTCGCCGCTCTCCTGCGTCGCGCTGTACTTGTTGACGACGCCCACCTCGATGCCGTTGCGGCGCAGGATCTCCGCCGTGCCCTCCGTCGCGAGGATGTCGAAGCCCAGCTGGCGCAGACGATGCGCCGGGAGGATGACGTCGCGCTTGTCGCTGTCCGCGACGGAGATGAAGACGGTCCCGCTGAGCGGGATGCCGCCGTACGCGGCCGCCTGGCTCTTCGCGAAGGCGGTCGGGAAGTCGCGGTCGATGCCCATGACCTCGCCGGTGGAGCGCATCTCGGGACCGAGCACGGAGTCGACCACGGCGCCCTCCTTCGTGCGGAAGCGCTTGAAGGGCAGCACGGCCTCCTTGACCGCGACGGGCGCGTCGAGGGCGACGCGCGATCCGTCGGCCTCGGGGAGCAGCCCCTCCGCCTTCAGCTCGGCGATCGTCGACCCCGCCATGACGCGGCTCGCCGCCTTCGCGAGCTGGATGCCGAGCGCCTTCGAGACGAACGGGACCGTGCGGCTCGCCCGGGGGTTCGCCTCGATGACGTAGAGGACGCCCGCGCTGATGGCGAACTGGACGTTGAGGAGCCCGCGCACGCCGACGCCCTGGGCGATGGCGAGGGTGGCCTCCCGCACGCGGTCGATCTCGCTGCGGCCGAGCGACATGGGCGGGAGGGTGCAGCTGGAGTCGCCGGAGTGGATGCCGGCCTCCTCGAGGTGCTCCATGATGCCGCCCACGTACAGCTGCTCGCCGTCGTACAGCGCGTCGACGTCGATCTCCACCGCGTCGTCGAGGAACCGGTCGACGAGGAGCGGCTGGCCGGGTCCGATGATCGCCTGGTCGGCGATGCGCACGAAGTAGTCGCGCAGGCTCGCCGTGTCGTACACGATCTCCATGCCGCGGCCGCCCAGCACGAAGCTGGGGCGGACGAGCACGGGGTAGCCGATCTCCTCCGCGATCGCGACGGCCCCGTCCACGTCCGTGGCGGTGCCGTTGCGCGGCGCGACGAGCCCGGCACGCTCGAGGATGCCCGCGAACAGCCCGCGCTCCTCCGCGAGATCGATGGCCGCCGGGCTCGTGCCGAGGATGGTGTAGCCCGCGTCCTCGATGCCCTTCGCGAGTCCGAGCGGCGTCTGGCCGCCGAGCTGGCAGACGACGCCGAAGAGCTCGCCCGACTGCGCCTCCGCGTGGAGCACCTCGAGCACGTCCTCGAGCGTGAGCGGCTCGAAGTACAGGCGGTCGGAGGTGTCGTAGTCGGTCGACACGGTCTCGGGGTTGCAGTTGACCATGACGGTCTCGAACCCCGCGTCGCTCAGGGCGAACGAGGCGTGCACGCACGAGTAGTCGAACTCGACGCCCTGGCCGATGCGATTGGGGCCCGACCCGATGATGACGACCTTGCGGCGCTCCGACGGCGTCACCTCGGTCTCGGCGTCGTAGCTGGAGTAGTGGTACGGCGTCGCGGCGGGGAACTCGCCCGCGCACGTGTCGACCGTCTTGAAGACCGGGCGGACGCCGAGCGCGTGGCGCTGAGCACGCACCTCGGCCTCGCTCAGACCGCGCAGCTGCGCGATCTGCGCATCCGAGAAGCCGTGCTCCTTCGCGAGGCGGATGGCCCGCTCGTCGAGAGCGGGAGCGGCCTGGATGGCGTCCGCGACCTCGTTGATGAGCACCATCTGGTCGATGAACCAGGGGTCGATCTTCGTGGACTCGAACACCTGCTCGGCCGTCGCGCCCAGGCGCAGCGCCTGCTGCACGTCGACGATGCGGCCGTCGGTGGGCGTCCGGATGCTCTCGAGCAGCTCGTCGACGGACCGGGTCTCGTCGCCCCAGTGGAAGCTCGAGCCGCGCTTCTCGACGGATCGCAGGGCCTTCTGCAGGGCCGTCGTGTAGTTGCGGCCGATCGCCATCGCCTCGCCCACCGACTTCATGGTCGTCGTGAGGGTGGGGTCGGCGGCCGGGAACTTCTCGAACGCGAAGCGGGGCACCTTGACGACGACGTAGTCGAGCGTGGGCTCGAACGACGCGGGCGTGACGCGCGTGATGTCGTTGGGCACCTCGTCGAGGCGGTAGCCGAGCGCGAGCTTGGCCGCGAGCTTCGCGATGGGGAAGCCCGTCGCCTTCGAGGCGAGCGCCGACGACCGCGAGACGCGCGGGTTCATCTCGATGACGATGATGCGGCCGTCTTCGGGGTTGATGGCGAACTGGATGTTGCAGCCGCCCGTGTCGACTCCCACCGCGCGGATGATGTCGATGCCGATGTCGCGGAGCCGCTGGTACTCGCGATCCGTCAGCGTGAGCGACGGCGCGACCGTGATCGAGTCGCCCGTGTGCACGCCGACCGGGTCGACGTTCTCGATGGAGCACACCACGACGGTGTTGTCCGCCGTGTCGCGCATGAGCTCGAGCTCGTACTCCTTCCACCCGAGGATCGACTCCTCGAGCAGCACCTCGGTCGTGGTCGACTCGTGAAGGCCCGCGCCCGCGATGCGGCGCAGCTCCTCCTCGTTGTACGCGAAGCCGGACCCGAGGCCGCCCATCGTGAACGAGGGGCGCACGACGAGGGGGTAGCCGAGCTTCTCGGCGCCTGCGAGGACCTCCTCCATGGTGTGCGCGATGTGGCTGCGCGCCACCTCCGCGCCCGCCTCGATGACGAGCTCCTTGAAGATCTGGCGGTCCTCGCCCTTGCGGATGGCGTCGGGCTTCGCGCCGATCAGCTCGACGTCGTACTTCTCGAGGATGCCGCGCTCGTGCAGGGCCATGGCCGCGTTGAGCGCCGTCTGGCCGCCCAGCGTCGGGAGGATCGCGTCCGGCTTCTCCGTGGCGATGATCGTCTCGATGACCTCGGGGGTGATCGGCTCGATGTACGTCGCGTCGGCGAAGTCGGGATCGGTCATGATCGTGGCCGGGTTCGAGTTCACGAGGATGACGCGCACGCCCTCCTCGCGGAGCACGCGGCACGCCTGGGTGCCCGAGTAGTCGAACTCGCACGCCTGGCCGATGACGATCGGGCCGGATCCGATGACGAGGACGGAGGTGATGTCGTCGCGCTTAGGCATTCGCGTCCTTCTTGCTGAGGGTGTCGGCGACCAGGTCGCGGAAGCGGTCGAAGAGGTAGTTGGCGTCGTGGGGTCCGCCTGCGGCCTCCGGGTGGTACTGCACCGAGAAGGCGGGGATGTCGAGCGCGCGCAGCCCCTCGACGACGTCGTCGTTGAGGCCCACGTGGCTGACCTCGACGCGGCCGAACCCGGCCGGGCTCTCGAACACGCCCTCGATCGGCGCCTCGACGGCGAAGCCGTGGTTGTGCGCCGTGATCTCCACGCGTCCGGTCAGCTTGTCCTTGACCGGCTGGTTGATGCCGCGGTGCCCGAACGGCAGCTTGTACGTGCCGAGGCCGAGCGCGCGACCCAGCAGCTGGTTTCCGAAGCAGATGCCGAAGAACGGCAGGCCGTCGCGCAGCACGTCCTGCAGCAGCTCGACGTGGGCGCCGCTCGCGGCGGGGTCGCCGGGGCCGTTGGAGTAGAAGACCGCGACGGGGTCGATCGCCTTCACCTCGGCGAAGGTCGCGCTCTGGGGCAGGACGTGCACCTCGAAGCCGCGGCGGGAGAGGTTCTCGACCGTCGCCTGCTTGATGCCGAGGTCGATGACGGCCACGTTCCCGATGCGCTCGCCCTGCGCGGGCGTCACGGCGGCGACGGAGACGGAGACCTCGCCGGAGAGGTTGCGACCGGACATCTCCGGCGCCTCCGCGACGATGCGCAGCTGCTCGTCCGGGTCGATGCCTGCGGCGTCCCCCGAGAAGACGCCGCCGCGCATCGAGCCCTCCGAGCGGATGCGGCGCGTCACGGCGCGCGTGTCGATGCCGCTGATGCCGACGATGCCGTCGCGCTCGAGCGCCGCGTCGAGGGGCTCGTCCGCACGCCAGTTCGACACCACGCGGCTGGGGTCGCGCACGATGTACCCGGCGACCCAGATGCGGCGGGACTCGGGGTCCTCCGCGTTGACGCCGGTGTTGCCGATGTGCGGCGCCGTCTGCAGGACGATCTGTCCGGCGTACGACGGGTCGGTGAGGGTCTCCTGGTAGCCGGTCATGCCGGTCGAGAAGACCACCTCGCCGAGCGTGGTGCCGCGGGCCCCGTACGCGTAGCCCGCGTACCGGGTGCCGTCTTCGAGGACGAGGACCGCGGGGTCGCGGTCGAGGAGAGAGGTCATCGGGTGGCTCCTGTGGGGGTGGATGGTGCGCGCAGGTCCTCGATCGCCGCCACGAGGGCGTCGGGATCGCCTCCCTGCAGGCGCACGTAGGAATCGCAGATCGTGCCGTCGGACGCGTGCCAGGCGATCACGACGAGGCCGTCCTTCTCGACGGCCCGGTCGATCGTCCAGGTCGCGCGCCCCGCGCCGGCGAGCTCGGCGGCGCGGAGGAAGACGGCCGGCTCGCCCGCGAGGGCGAGGGCCACGCCGGCGTCCGTCACGGTGACGGACGCGCGGGCGCGGAAGGCCAGGGGGCGCAGGGCGAGGCGCTCGAGCGGGTGGTCGTGCCGCGTCGTGGCGACGTACAGCACGTCGAACACGGCCGTCTCGCGCCCCTCCGAGGGGCGCATGGGGGCCGTCAGCGCCGCGTCCCTGCGCGTTCGTCGTCGCCATCCCCACGCCATCCCGCCGAGCGCGAGCACGGCGAGGCCGACGGCGACGAGCAGGCCGGGGAGGTACGCGCTCATGCGCCGACCCCCTCGACGAGCACGCCGTCCGCGAGCGTCGGCGCGCCCCGGTGGATGGTCCACAGCACGCGACCGGGAAGCTCCCGTCCGAGGTAGGGCGAGTTGACGCTCCGGCCGCGCAGATCGTCGTGCGTGAAGGGCGCCGAAGGGCGCGGGTCGTAGAGCGTCAGCTCCGCGGGCTGTCCGGCCGCGACGGGCGTGCCGTGGCCGGCGAGGCGGCCGATGCGCGCCGGCGCGGCGGAGAGCACGCGGGCGATGTCGGACCATCCCAGCAGACCCGTCTCGACCATGGCCTCGTGCACGACGCGCAGGGCGCTCTCGAGGCCGACCATCCCGTTGGCGGCCGCCGCCCACTCGCACGTCTTGTTCTCGGACGGGTGCGGCGCGTGATCGGTCGCGACGATGTCGATCGTGCCGTCGGCGAGGCCCTCCCGCACGGCGAGGACGTCCTCCTCGCGGCGCAGCGGCGGGTTGACCTTGTAGCGCGCGTCGTACCCTCGCACGAGCTCGTCGGTGAGGAGCAGATGGTGGGGGGTGACCTCGGCCGTGACGTCGATGCCGCGCTTCTTCGCCCACCGGATGATGTCGACCGATCCCGCCGTCGACAGGTGGCAGACGTGCAGGCGCGAGCCGACGTGCTCGGCGAGGAGCACGTCGCGCGCGATGATCGACTCCTCCGCGACGGCCGGCCACCCCGCGAGGCCGAGCTCGGCCGACACGACGCCCTCGTTCATCTGGGCGCCCTCCGTGAGCCGCGGATCCTGCGCGTGCTGCGCGACCACGCCGTCGAAGGCCTTCACGTACTCGAGCGCGCGACGCATGATGAGCGGATCCCACACGCAGAAGCCGTCGTCGCTGAAGACGCGCACGCGCGCCCGGGAGTCGGCCATCGCGCCGAGCTCGGCGAGCCGCTCGCCCTTCTGGCCGACGGTGACGGCGCCGATCGGCTGCACCGTGGCGTACCCGGCCGCCTCTCCGAGCGCGAGCTCCTGCTCGACGACGCCCGCGACATCCGCGACGGGCGAGGTGTTCGGCATCGCGAACACCGCCGTGAAGCCGCCCGCCGCCGCGGCACGCGTTCCCGTGAGGATGGTCTCGCTCGCCTCGTAGCCCGGCTCCCGCAGGTGCGTGTGCAGGTCGACGAGGCCCGGCAGGGCGATGAGCCCGTCGGCGTCGATCCGCCGCGCGCCGGCGCGGCCGAGGCCCGAGCCGACCTCCGCGATGCGGCCGTCCTCGACGAGGATGTCGGCTGTCGCGCCGCCCTCGATCGCGGCCCCCTGGATGAGGAGCACCTCGCTCATCGCTCCTCCTCGTTCGTCCGCTCCCCTGCGAGCAGCAGGTAGAGCACGGCCATCCGCACCGAGACACCGGCCCTCACCTGCTCGAGCACGGTGGCCCGGGGGGAGTCGGCGGCGGCGGCGGAGATCTCCAGCCCCCGGTTCATGGGTCCGGGGTGCATGACAATCGTATCGTCGGGAAGCGCCGCGAGGCGCACGGGGTCGAGGCCCCACCGGCGCGAATACTCCCGCTCGGACGGGAAATAGGCGGCGTTCATGCGCTCGAGCTGGATGCGGAGCATCATGAGCGCGTCGGGAGCGTCGGCGATCGCCGCGTCGAGGTCGTACCGCACCGACACGGGCCATGCCGAGACGTCCTGCGGCAGCAGGGTGGGCGGCGCCACGAGAGTCACCTCCGCGCCGAGCGTGTGGAGGAGCCACACGTTCGACCGCGCGACGCGCGAGTGCAGGATGTCGCCGACGATCGCGACGCGGTAGCCCGCGAGATCGCGCCCGCGGCTGTCGTCGCCGTGCCGGCGCTTGCGCATCGTGAACGCGTCGAGCAGCGCCTGCGTGGGGTGCTCGTGCGTGCCGTCGCCCGCGTTGACGACGCCGGCCGAGATCCATCCGCTCGTCGCGAGCGTGCGCGGAGCCCCCGATGCGCCGTGCCGGATGACGACGGCGTCCGCCCCCATGGCCTGCAGCGTCTGGGCGGTGTCCTGCAGGCTCTCGCCCTTCGAGACGCTCGAGCCCTTGGCGGAGAAGTTGATGACGTCGGCGGAGAGGCGCTTCGCCGCGGCCTCGAACGAGATGCGGGTGCGCGTGGAGTCCTCGAAGAAGAGGTTGACGACGGTCTTGCCCCGCAGCGTCGGGAGCTTCTTGACCTCGCGCTCCTGCGTCCCGGCCATGTCCTCCGCGACGTCGAGGATCCGCAGCGCGTCGGCGCGCGACAGCGTGCGGGTGTCGAGCAGGTGACGCATCACTCCGCCCCCTCGATCGAGACGCGCTCATCGCCGTCGATCTCGGCGAGGCGCACGTTGACCCGCTCCGAGCGCGCCGACGGCAGGTTCTTGCCGACGAAGTCGGGGCGGATCGGGAGCTCCCTGTGCCCGCGGTCGACGAGGATGGCCAGGCGCACGGCGGCAGGGCGGCCGATGTCGCCGAGCGCGTCGAGCGCGGCGCGGATGCTGCGACCGGAGAAGAGCACGTCATCGACGAGCACGACGGTGCGCCCGTCGATGCCGCCCGCGGGGATGTCGGTGGGGCGCGGCGTCCGCGTGGGGTGCTGCGCGAGGTCGTCGCGGTACATCGTGACGTCGAGGGCGCCGACCGGCACGGGGGCGCCGCCGAAGCGCTCGACGAGCGCCGCGAGACGGCGGGCGAGGGTGACACCCCTGGTCGGGATGCCGAGGAGCACGAGCCCGTCGGGGCCCTTGTTCGACTCGAGGATCTCGTGCGCGATGCGGGTGAGCGCACGTGCGATGTCAGCGTCGTGAAGCACGGTTCTCGTGCTCATGCGCCGCTCCCTTCTCCGCCTCACAGGACGGGGTTAAAGGTGCCGGTGCAGCCAGTCTAGCCGAGGCGGGGCGCTCAGTCCTCGAGCAGCCCGCGGATGTCGTCGGCCGTGAGCGCCTGCGAGAACAGCGCGTCGTCGTCCATGACGGCCTTGAACAGGCGCGCCTTGCGCTCCTGCAGCGCCATGACCTTCTCCTCGATGGTGTCGGCGGCGATCATGCGGTACACCATGACGGTCTTCGTCTGGCCGATCCGGTGCGCGCGGTCGACGGCCTGCGCTTCGGCCGCGGGGTTCCACCACGGGTCGAGCAGGTAGACGTAGTCGGCCTCCGTGAGCGTGAGGCCGAACCCGCCCGCCTTGAGGCTGATGAGGAAGACGGGGGCGTCGCCGGTGCGGAAGTCGGCGACGACTCCCGCGCGGTCGCGCGTCGACCCGTCGAGGTGCGCGTGCGCGATCCCCTCGCGTGTGAGCCGCTCCGACACGAGGTCCAGGTACGACGTGAACTGGCTGAAGACGAGCGTGCGGTGTCCCTCGGCCGTCACCTCGGAGAGCTGCTCCACGAGCGCATCGAGCTTGCTCGAGGAGATGTGGGCGTGCGCCGGGTCGACGAGCTCGGGCGCGAGGCTGAGCAGGCGCAGCAGCGTCAGCGAGCGGAACACGATGAAGCGGTTCCGGTCGAGGTCGTGCAGGAGCCCGAGCACCTTCTGGCGCTCGCGCTGCAGCACGGTGTCGTAGACGGCGCGGTGCTCAGGGCTCAGCTCGACGTGGAGCCGCTGCTCCTGCTTGGGCGGCAGATCGGCCGCGACGAGCTCCTTCGTGCGGCGGAGCATGAGGGGGCGGATGCGCCGGCGCAGGCGCGCCAGCCTGCGCTCGCGGTAGTCCGACCCCTCCTGGTCCTCCGGGACCTTGCCCTTCTCGATGGGGCCGACGTACTCCTCGCGGAACCGCCGGGCCGAGGGGAAGAGGCCGGGCGCGGCGAGGGAGAGGAGCGCCCACAGCTCGGTCAGACCGTTCTCCAACGGCGTCCCGGTGACGGCGAAGGTGACGTCGGCGCGCAGCTCGCGCGCGGCGCGGTGCACGTTGGTCTGCGGATTCTTGGCGAACTGCGCCTCGTCGAGGATGAGCCCCGCCCACTCCACGGACGCGTACTCGTCGTCGTCGAGGCGCAGGAGGGCGTACGAGGTCACGACGACGTCGGCGTCGGCCGCCACGTCGGCGAGCGAGCCGGAGCGCTTCGTGCGCGTCGCATCGATGCGTCGCACGCGCAGCGACGGGGCGAAGCGCGCCGCTTCGTCCGCCCACGTCGCCGTGACGGACGTCGGCGCGACGACGAGGAAGGGGCGGTCCTCGCCCTGCTCGCGCGTGTGCAGCATGAGCGCGAGCATCTGGACCGTCTTGCCGAGGCCCATGTCGTCGGCGAGGATGCCCCCGAGCCGGTGCCGCCACAGGAAGGCGAGCCAGTCGAGTCCGGTCTGCTGGTACGGCCGCAGCTCGGCGCGGAGGCCGGCGGGGGCCGGCGTCGGCTCGATGCGGTCGATGTCGCGCAGACCCTCGGCCGTGGTGCGCCAGCTGACGGCGGGGACCGCCTCGTCGGCGAGGTCCTCGAAGTCGGCCCACAGCGCCGTCTGGTAGCGGCTGATGCGCGGTCCCGACTCCCATTCCGAGAGCGTCGCCGCCTCGTCCACGAGGTCGCGCAGCCGCTGGAGCGCGGGATGGTCGAGCGAGAAGTACCCGCCGTCGGCGAGCAGCATCTTCTTGCGGCGCTGGCTGATCGCCGTGAAGAGCGGAGCGAACGGGATGCTGCGGCCGTCGATCGAGACGACGACGCCGAGGTCGAACCAGTCGGCGTCGGTGCTCTCGACCGTCGAGACGGAGATCTCGGGTGCCCCCTCCAGCTCGCGGTAGCGCCGCCTCTCCCCCGTCGTCTCCACGACGACTCCCGCCGCTTCGAGGGCGGGCAGGACGGCGTAGGAGAACTCGGCGGCGTCGACGTCGCGCAGCTCGCCAGAGGGCGCGTAGGGCAGGTCGCCGGCGGCGTCCCATGCGCGCGCCACGGCCTCCGCCTGGGCGGCCTCGGTCGTCTCGTCGCGATCCGGATCGGCCGCGGCCGCACCGGGGGTCCCGTCGAAGCGATGCCGTCCGAGGCCGGGGTAGTCCCATGACAGCACGTACGTCGTGCGGTCCCCCGGATGGAACGCCACCGCGATGTGCGCACGGGGCTCCGGTGTCTCCGGCAGCTCGATCCCCGCCGAGGCGCGGACGCCCGCGCGGCGGGCGATGACCGGCACGGCCTCCGCGACGAACTCGTCCGCCTCGCGGGCGGGAACGGCGACCTCCCCGCCCGCGGACAGGAGCGCGTGGACGGGCTCTCCCAGGGCGACCGGCGCGAGATCGAGCGTGATGCGGCCGTACTCGAGGCCCACGGCGTACACGCCCGTGCGGGCCACGGGCCGCACGGTGCGGGGATCGACGGGGGCGCCGGCGATCTCGACCTCCGCGCGCACGCGCAGCCCGCCGTCCTCCCGGCGGTCGATGCCGACGCGGGCCTCGGCGTGCGGAGCGAGGCGCACCTCCAGGAGCTTCTGCGTCGGGACGAGGGGGATGCCGAGCGCGTCAGCGGCCCGCAGATGCGGCCAGAGCAGGGCCGACGAGACGGTGTCGAGCGTGAGCCATTCCGCACCGTCGCCGTAGGCGTCCATCCGGAACACGTCGCGCGCGATGCTGTAGAGCTCGGCGAACCACCGCGTCTGCGATCGAGGGAACCGGCTGCCGGGCCGACGGACCGCGTCCCACGTGACGTCGCCCTTGATCCAGGCGTCGGAGCGGTCGCTGCGCAGGAGCGGCCGGAGGCCCACGAAGAGCTCCGCCGTGTCGCCCGTGGCGATCTGCCGCGGTGTCGCGGCCGACGCCTTGCGCGGCTGCCACGCGCTCTGCCCGCGGGCGGCGCGCTGCCGGAGCTCGACGCCGAGCGCGAGCGGCGCCGTCCCCGTCGCGAGCGGCGCCTCCGGCGCCGCGAGGAGCGCGCGCCACGACGACGCGGCGACCGCCGGATGGCCGTCGGCCTCGGCGTTGCGGTGCTGCGCGTTCGCGGCGAGGAGCGCCGCGACGACGTGCTTGCACCGGCTGCCGACGGGGCACGAGCACTGGCTCGCGATGACGCTCGCGCCGCGGGGATCGACGCGGATGCGCTGGCTGTACGCGCGCGCGACGGAGCCCGCCACGCGCGCGTTGAGCGTCACGCCGTCGGTCATCCAGCGGGCGTGCTCGACGGCGCCCTCCTGGAAGTACGCCACGCCGCGCTCGTACGATGCGCCCTCCGCCATCCGTCGGATGGCGTCGGGGTCGACGTACGGCGCGGCCACGCGGAAGGTGCCCCGGCCTCAGTTCGAGCGCGCGATGCGCGCGAGGACGCCGTGGACGAACGCGCCGGAGTCCTCCGTGGAGAGCTCCTTGGCGAGCTCGACGGCCTCGTCGATCGCGACGGCGGTGGGGACGTCGTCGTTGTAGAGGATCTCCCACGTCCCGATGCGGAGGAGCGCACGGTCGACGGCGGGCATCCGGTCGATCTTCCAGTCACGGCTGTGCGTCGTGATCTGCTCGTCGATCTCGTCCCGGTGGTCGATGACGCCGTCGACGATGTCGCGCGCGTACAGCCACGACGCCTCGCGTGCGGGCTCGGCCGCGGCCCGCCGCGCCTCGGCGCCGAGGGTCGTCTCGATGGCGTCGCCTCGCACGTCGGAGGCGAAGAGGATGTCGAGGGCGCGCTTGCGCGCCTT
Source organism: Microbacterium sp. NPDC055683 (assembly GCF_053617895.1). Classification (NCBI taxonomy): domain Bacteria; kingdom Bacillati; phylum Actinomycetota; class Actinomycetes; order Micrococcales; family Microbacteriaceae; genus Microbacterium; species Microbacterium sp. NPDC055683. Next base: position 71,311 of record NZ_JBSHGQ010000009.1, read on the forward strand.
GGTGCGTGCGCTCACTCGCGGGCTTCAGTCGTTGACGCGGCCGAGGTAGTCGCCCGTGCGGGTGTCGACCTTGACCTTCGTGCCGGTCTCGAGGAAGAGGGGCACCTGGATCTCGTAGCCGGTCTGCACCGTCGCGGGCTTGGTGCCGGCAGACGAGCGGTCGCCCTGGAGGCCCGGCTCGGTGTAGGTGATCTCGAGGACGACCGATGCGGGCATGTCGATGTAGAGCGGAAGGCCGTCGTGCAGCGCGATCGTCACGAGCTGGTTCTCGAGGAGGTAGTTGGCGGCGTCGCCGACGACGGCCTCCGACACGTTGATCTGGTCGTAGTCGGTCGCGTCCATGAAGACGAAGGACTCGCCGTCGTTGTAGAGGTACGTGAAGTCGCGGCGGTCGACGTTCTGGATGTCGACCTTCGCGCCGGCGTTGAAGGTGCGGTCGACGGTCTTGCCCGAGACGACGTTCTTCAGCTTGGTGCGCACGAACGCCCCGCCCTTGCCGGGCTTCACGTGCTGGAACTCCACCACGCTCCAGAGCTGTCCGTCGATGGAGAGAACGACGCCGTTCTTGATGTCTGCCGTGGAAGCCATATGCCTGTTCGGTCCGTTCGTGAGGATCGTTCGTATGAAGGTTCGGATGGCCCGCGCAGGGCCGAGAGAATATCCTACCGGCCCCCGCCTGTGGACACGATCCGGCCGGCGCTCTCCTCGGCGATCTCCTGGTACGCGGCGAAGAGGAGCGACTCGTCGGGCGCCTGCGTGACGGTGGGCTTCCCGATGTCGTCGAGGAGGACGAAGCGGAGCATCCCCGCCCGCGCCTTCTTGTCGCGCTGCATCGTGGCGAGCAGCTGCTGCCATGCGCCGGCGCGGTACGTGGTGGGGAGGCCGAGCGATTCGAGGATGGCGCGGTGGCGGTCGACGGCGGCGTCGGAGAGCCGGCCCGCGAGGCGCGACAGCTCGGCGGCGTACATCATGCCGATCGACACCGCTGCGCCGTGGCGCCAGCGGTAGCGCTCGGCGTGCTCGACGGCGTGCCCGAGGGTGTGGCCGTAGTTGAGCGTCTCGCGCACGCCCGACTCCCGGAAGTCCGCGCCGACGACGTCGGCCTTCATGCGGATGGCGAGCTCGATGCATCGGCGGAACTCGGGGGTCGCGGGGTCGACGGCGCGGGCGGGGTCGGCCTCGACGATGTCGAGGATCTCGGGGTAGCGGATGAAGCCGGCCTTCACGACCTCGGCGAACCCGGCCACCGCTTCGTTCCCGGGCAGCGTCGCGAGCAGCTCGAGGTCGCACAGCACCGCGCGCGGCGCCCAGAACGCGCCGACGAGGTTCTTCCCCTCGGCGGTGTTGATGCCGGTCTTGCCCCCGACGGCGGCGTCGACCATGCCGAGCACGGTCGTCGGCACCTGGACGACGTCGACGCCGCGCAGCCAGGTCGCCGCGACGAAGCCCGCGAGGTCGGTGACGGCGCCGCCGCCGAGTCCGACGACGGCGTCGGAGCGCGTGAAGTCGGCCTGCCCCATGATCTGCCAGCAGAACGCGGCCACCTCGACGCGCTTGGCCGACTCCGCGTCCGGCACCTCGGCGAGGAGGACCTCGCGCGTGCCGTCGGACATGAGCGACGAGCGCAGCGCATCGGCACGCGCGCCGAGCGACGGCTGGTGGACCACGAGCACCTTCTTCGCGGCGGGCGGCAGCGCGTCGGCGAGACGCCCGAGCACGCCGTGCCCGACGACGACGTCGTAGCCCGGCTGCCCCTCCACGCGGATCACGGTGTCGCTCATCGGTCCTCCTCCTGCGCCGCCTCCGGGCGCTCGTCGTCTTCGCCGCGCAGCCAGGCGACGATCCGGTCGACCGTGGCCTGCGTAGGGCCCTTCGACGTGTCGAAGGCGCGGTCGGCGACCTCCTCGTACAGGGCCGCGCGGGCATCGCGGATGCGGACCCATTCGGCGACGGGGTCGTCGCCCGCGTTCAGCAGGGGGCGCTTCTGGCCCCGGATGCGCGCCGCGATCGTCTTCTCGTCGACCGTGAGCAGCACGACGCGGTGGTCGCGCAGCAGCGCGCGCGTCTCCGCCGCGAGCACAGCTCCCCCGCCGAGCGCCACGACACCGCCGTCGGCGAGGGATCGCGCGACGGCATCGCGCTCGAGGGCGCGGAAGCGCTCCTCCCCCTCGCGCACGAAGATCTCGGCGATCGGACCGTGCGCGCGCACGATCTCGGAGTCGGTGTCGGTGAACGGCAGGCCGAGCGCACGCGCCACACGGCGCCCGAGGCTCGACTTGCCGGCGCCCATGGGGCCGACGAAGACGACGGCGCCCGCCGGTTCAGAGGTCGGCGTCATGCGCGAGCGCGTCGGCGGCCGTCCGCTGCGTGTCGGGGATGGCCTCGAGGTAGCCCTCCAGGTTGCGGCGCGTCTCGGCGACCGAGTCGCCGCCGAACTTCTCCAGCACGACCTCCGCGAGCACGATCGCCGTCATCGCCTCGGCGACGACGCCCGCAGCCGGGACGGCGCAGACGTCGGAGCGCTGGTGATGGGCCGAGGCCGTCTCGCCCGTGGCGACGTCGATCGTGCGCAGCGCATGCGGGACGGTCGCGATCGGCTTCATGCCCGCGCGCACGCGCAGCAGCGTCCCCGTGGACATTCCGCCCTCCGTGCCGCCCGCCTTGTCGGTGCCGCGCGCGATGCCGCCGTCCGTGGCGAACAGCTCGTCGTGCGCCTGCGATCCGCGGCGGCGCGTCGTCTCGAAGCCGTCGCCGACCTCGACGCCCTTGATCGCCTGGATGCTCATGAGCGCCTGGGCGAGCTTCGCGTCCAGACGGCGGTCCCACTGCACATGCGATCCCAGCCCAGGCGGCAGCCCGTAGGCGAGCACCTCGACGATGCCGCCGAGCGTGTCGCCGTCCTTCTTCGCGTCGTCGACCTCGGCGACCATCCGCTCGCTCGTCGCGGCGTCGAAGCACCGCAGCGGGTCGGCGTCGAGCAGCGCGACGTCGTCGGGGCCCGGCAGCGGCGCGTCGTCCGGCACGCGGACGGGGCCGATGGACAGCGTGTGGCTGACGAGGCGGATGCCGAGCTCGCCGAGGAAGGCGCGCGCCACGGCGCCGAGGGCGACGCGCGCCGCGGTCTCGCGGGCGCTCGCGCGCTCGAGGATCGGGCGCGACTCGTCGAAGCCGTACTTCTGCATGCCCACGAGATCGGCGTGCCCCGGTCGCGGGCGCGTGAGCGCCGCACCGCGCCCGCGCGACTTCTCCGTCAGCTCGACGGGCTCGGGGCTCATGACCTCGGTCCACTTCGGCCACTCGGTGTTGCCGATGCGCAGCGCGATGGGGCTCCCCATCGTGAGCCCGTGGCGGACACCGCCCGAGAGCGACAGCTCGTCCTGCTCGAACTTCATGCGCGACCCGCGGCCGTAACCGAGCTTGCGTCGCTGCAGATCGGCCTGGATGGCGGAGGCCGTGACGGGGACGCCGGCCGGGAGTCCCTCCATGATGGCGATGAGTTCGGGGCCGTGCGATTCGCCGGCGGTGAGCACGCGGAGCATGATGTCTAGTCTCCCATGAGCGCGGAGCGCATCGCGGCCACGACCGCCTCCTCGCCGGGCAGAGGCTCGTCGAGGCCCCCCGTCGTGAAGATGCGCACCTGCAGCACCGCCTGGTGCAGCAGCATGCCGAGCCCCGAGTGCGCGGCTCCGGGCCGCCATCGCGTCGCGAGGGCGGAGGGCCACGGCGAGTAGGCCACGTCGAAGAGCGCCCCTCCGACGTCCGCGAGGCGGTCCGCCGTGTCGTCGGGCAGGGCGGCGCCGCCCGGGAGGGTCGCGATCGTCAGGTCGACGGCGGCGTGGGCGGCGTCGAACGACGACACGCGGACGTCGACGCCCGCCCGCCCGCCGATCGCCACGAGGGGCTCGGCACGCTCGGGGGTGCGCGCGACGATGTCGACACGGCGGGCGCCGAGCTCGGAGAGCGCGACGAGCGCGGAGGCCGCCGTCGCCCCCGCGCCCGCGATGCGGGCGCGCTCCAGCTGGTCGATGCCGAGCTCGCCGAGCGCCCGCACGATGCCGCCGACATCCGTGTTGAACCCGACGGGCGATGCGCCGTCCCACTCGGCGATGCCGGGGAGATCACGCGACGGGGTGCCGAAGAACAGCGTGTTGACCGCTCCCGTGAGCTCTGCGCGCCGGCCGTGCCATCCGGCTGCGCGGAATGCGCGCTCCTTGAGCGGCATCGTCACCGCGAGACCGCGCACGCGCCCGAGGGCGCGTGCCAGACTCTCGTCGAAGAGGTCGCCGGTGACGCGGCGGCGCGCGAACTCCCAGTCCAGGCCCAGCAGCCGGTAGGCGGCGCCGTGCAGGTCGGGCGAGCGGCTGTGCGAGATGGGGTCGCCCCACACCTCGAGGAGAGCGTCACTCACAGTAGACCGCGTTCTCCTCGCTCGCTCGGCACCACTCCTGCAGCTGGGCCACGGCCGCCTCGTGCTCTGCGAGGGTGTCGGAGAACACCGTCTCGCCCGTGGCGAGATTGATCGGCACGAAGTAGAGCCACGAGCCTTCTGCCGGCGAGATGGCGGCCTCGATGGCCGCCTCGCCGGGCAGGCCGATCGGCCCCACCGGCAGCCCCTCGTGCACGTACGTGTTGTAGGGGTTCGACGCGTCGGCGCGCTGCTCGTCCGTCGTCCAGACCGTGTGCGTGCTGTCGGCGCCGTAGGCGACCGTGGCGTCGGACTGCAGGAGCATGCCCTGCTCGACGCGGTTGGAGAACACGCGGGCGATGCGCGCCATGTCGTCCTCGCCTCCGGACTCCCGCTGCACGAGCGCGGCCATCGTGAGGATCTCGAAGCGGTCCTCCTCCGCGACGCCGAGCGCATCGAGGCGCTCGAACGTCTCGTCGACGAGCGTGCGGATCACGTCGTCCGCTGTCGCCTCCGGGTCGAACGTGTAGGTCGCGGGGAAGAGGTAGCCCTCGATGCTCGGAGCCTCCGCCGGGATGCCGAAGCGGGAGTAGTCCGCCGCCGCGGCCTGCAGCTCCTCGAGCGGGATGTCGGTGACCTCCGCGATGCTCGCGAGCGCATCGGCGGCGAAGCTCCCCTCCGTGATGAGGACGGTGTTCTCGAGCCGGTTGGCGTCGTCGCCCAGCGCCGCCAGCGCCGCCTCCGACGTCATGCGCTGCTGCAGCTGGAACACCCCGGGGAAGAACGTCCCCTCGTCGCCCGTCTCGATGAGATAGCGGTAGAACGAGTCCGGCTCCAGGGTGACGCCGGCGTCGTAGAGGCTCTGCGAGATCGTCTCCCCGGTGTCGCCGTCGGAGATCGTGACGAGGGCCTCGCCCGTCGCCTCGCCCTCCTCGTAGTCGTGCGGTCCGTCCCATCCGAGGAAGGCGGAGATGCGCTCGCCGTAGGTGCTCCACACGTAGGCGCCCCCCGCGACGACCCCGCCCACGAGGGCGAGCACGATGACGAGGGAGATGAGGCAGCCGAGCTTCGATCCACGGCGCTTCGCCGGCCGCGCGTCGATTTGACCGGGCGCGAAGAGGTCGTCGAGCCCGGGGGCGGCCCGCGTCCCCCGAGGCGCGGAGGCGGCGCCATCCCGCGGGGCGGCGCCGTGCGCGTCGTGCGCGGCGGCACCGTGCGCGGCGACCTCGTGTCCGGGGGCCTCGTGCGCGACGGCATCGTGGACGTCGCGCGCCGCGGCGCTCGGGAGCGTCCGGCGGGCCTGCGCGGCCATCTCGCGCTCGCGCAGCTCGCGACGCGTCAGGCCTCGGGGATCGGGGGTCTCGGGCATGCGGGGGCTACTCCAAACCGGTGCCGAGGGGGATCCCGGGTGCGATCCCCGTCTGCTTCTCCGTGTCGACCGCGTGCTGCAGCAGCACCACGGCGGCGACCTGGTCGACAATGCTACGCGACCCCTTCTGGCGCCGCCCCGACTGCCGGAGCGCGGCGTGCGCGGTCACGGTGCTGAGACGCTCGTCCACGAGCCGCACGGGCGCGGGCTGCGCGCCCGCGAGCTCGGCCGCGAACATCCGCGCGTCCGTCGTCGACGGCGTGTCCTCGCCGCGCATGTTGACGGGCAGGCCGACGACGATCTCGATCGGGTCGTGCTCGGCCGCGAGGGCCACGAGCCGCGCGATCGACGCATCGTCGCGCGGCACCGTCTCGACGGGGACGGCGAGCATCCCGTCGGCATCGCAGCGCGCGACGCCGACGCGGGCCCTGCCCACGTCGACGCCGAGCCGGACTCCGCGCCGGAAGCCCGTCACGCAGCGCTCACGGCGGCGCGCACGGCGTCGAGCGCTGCCGGGATGGCCGTGGCGTCGGCTCCCCCGCCCTGCGCCATGTCGTCGCGTCCGCCGCCGCCACCGCCGAGCGCCGCGGCGGCGGCCTTGGCGAGCACGCCCGCCTTGACGCCTGCGCCGCGCGCCGCCTCGTTCGTGGCGGCGATGACGACGGGGCGCCCGCCGATCTCGGCGGCGAGGGCCACGACGGACGCCTCGCTGCCGAGGCGCTCGCGCACCGACGTGACGAGGGAGCGGACGTCGTCCTGCGATCCGACGGCTCCCACGTCCTGCACCACGAGGCGCACGGCGCCCGCTCGCTCCGCCGTCTCGGCGAGGGCGGGCACACGCTCGGCGAGCGCCTTGGCCTCGAACTGGGCGATGCGCTTCTCCGCCGCCTTGAGGCCGGCCGCGAGCTCGGTCACGCGCGCGGCCAGCTGGTCCTTGGGGGTCTTGAGCGCCGCCGTGAGCTCGCTCACGAGCGCGCGCTCGGCCGTCAGCTCCCGGAAGGCGTCGAGGCCGACGAGGGCCTCCACGCGGCGATTCGAGGCCCCCACCGACGACTCCCCCGTGATCGAGATGAGCCCGATCTCCGCCGAGGTCGCGACGTGCGTGCCGCCGCAGAGCTCGCGCGACCACGGACCGCCGATGTCGACCATCCGCACCGTCTCGCCGTACTTCTCCCCGAAGAGCGCCATCGCGCCCGCCGCCTTCGCGTCGTCGAGCGACAGCACGCGCGTCGACACCTCGAGGTTGTCGCGCACCGCGTTGTTGGCGATCTCCTCGATCTCGCTGCGCGTGGCGGCGCTGAGCGCCTGACTCCAGGTGAAGTCGAAGCGCAGGTAGCCGGCACGGTTGAGCGAGCCCGCCTGCGTCGCGCCAGAGCCGAGCGTGTCGCGCAGGGCGGCGTGGACGAGGTGGGTGGCGGAGTGCGCCTGCGTGGCGGACCGGCGGTTCGCGGCGTCGACGATCGTCGTCGCGGGCTGGTCGACCGCCACCTCGCCTCGCACGACCTCGACGGTGTGGCTGACGAGTCCCGGCACGGGGCGCTGCACGTCGAGCACCTCGAGCTCGTAGCCGGGGCCGACGATGGTGCCCTTGTCGGCCACCTGGCCGCCCGACTCGGCGTACAGCGACGTCTCGGCAAGGATCACCTCGGCGATCTGCCCCTCGGAGGCGCGGCCAGCGGAGACCCCGTCGACGAGCACGCCGAGGACGCGCGACGGCGTCTCGAGATCGGTGTACCCCGTGAAGACCGTCTCCCCGAGCGCGCGGAAGTCGCGGTAGACGCCGACATCGGCGATCGCGCGCTTGCGCGAGCGCGCGTCGGCCTTGGCGCGAAGACGCTGCTCCTGCATGAGCGTGTCGAACGCGTCGCGATCCACGCCGATGCCCGCCTCCTCGGCGATCTCGAGCGTGAGGTCGATGGGGAACCCGTACGTGTCGTGGAGGAGGAACGCCTCGGAGCCCTGAAGCGTGGTCCCGCCCTCGGCCCTCGTCCTCTCCACGGCCGTGTCGAGGATCGTCGACCCCGCCGTGAGCGTGCGCAGGAAGGTCTCCTCCTCCGCGAACGCGTACGACGAGATGCGCTGCCAGTCGCTCTCCACCTCCGGGTAGCCCGCCTTCATGGCATCGCGGGAAGCCTCGAAGAGGGCGGGGAACGTCGCCTCCTCGACGCCGAGCAGGCGCATCGAGCGGACGGTGCGCCGCATGAGACGGCGCAGGATGTAGCCGCGCCCCTCGTTCGACGGCGTGACGCCGTCGGAGAGGAGCATGAGCGACGAGCGCACGTGGTCGGCGATCACGCGGAAGCGCACGTCGTCCTCGTGCACGGCGCCGTAGCGGCGGCCCGACAACTCGACCGCGCGATCGAGCACGGGGCGCACCTGGTCGGTCTCGTACATGTTCTCGACGCCCTGCTTGATGAAGGCGACGCGCTCGAGGCCCATGCCGGTGTCGATGTTCTTCTTCGGCAGCTCTCCGACGATGTCGAACTCGGTCTTCGACCGCACGTTCGTGATCGCGTTCTGCATGAACACGAGGTTCCAGATCTCGAGGAAGCGGTTGTCGTCGACGGCGGGGCCCCCGTCGGGCCCGTACGCCGGACCGCGGTCGAAGTAGATCTCGGAGCAGGGGCCGGCAGGCCCCGGCTGACCGGTCGTCCAGAAGTTGTCGGCCCTGCCCATCCGCTGGATGCGCGAGGCGGGGAGACCGGCGATCTTCTGCCACAGGCCGGCGGCCTCGTCGTCGTCCTCGTACACGGTCACCCACAGGTCGCGCTCCGCGAACCCGAGGCCGCCGTCGGACTCGTTCGACGTGAGCAGCTCCCAGGCGTAGGCGATGGCGCCTTCCTTGAAGTAGTCGCCGAACGACCAGTTCCCGAGCATCTGGAAGAACGTGCCGTGACGCGCGGTCTTCCCGACCTCCTCGATGTCGTTCGTGCGGATGCACTTCTGCACGTCGGCCGCGCGCGGGAACGGAGCCGGGACCACCCCCGTGAGGTACGGGATGAACGGCACCATTCCGGCGATCGTGAACATGATCGACGGGTCATCGCTCACGAGCGACGCCGAGGGGACGATGGTGTGGTCGTTCTTCTCGAAGTAGTCGAGGTAGCGCTGCGCGATCTCCGCGGTCTTCATGAGGTGGGGGTTCGTCCTTGCTGGTGCGTGCGGGAGCCGCCGCCATCCGGCGGCGTCCCCGCGTACGAAGGGGTCTCGGGGGCCTGTCGGCTCAGGCGGTCTCGGTGTCGGAGGGGCCGCGACGGGCGTCCTCCTCGTGGTACGCGTCGGTCATGCGGTCGGCGAACTCCTCGATGCGCGCATCGATCGACGCGAGCAGCTCGTGGCCGCGCGGATCCTTGTTCAGGAAGTGCGCGGCGACGAATCCGCCCACGATGCCGAGCAGGAACCACAGCAGCTTCTTCATGTCCATCCGTCCTCGCGCCGAACGCCGGGGCCGCGCGGAGGCACGGCGTCCGTCCATCCTAGTCGCCGCGCCGCGGGGGTACGCGAGAGGGCGCCGGGGCCGAAGCCCCGACGCCCTCCGGACGCGGCTGGATCAGCGCGCGGCGTAGTACTCGACGACGAGCTGCACGTCGCAGGTGACGGGCACCTCGACGCGCTTCGGGCGACGCACGAGCTTCGCCTGGAGCTTGTCGAGCTCGACCTCGAGGTAGCCGGGAACGGGCGGCAGGACCTCGGCGTGACCGCCGGCGGCTGCGACCTGGAAGGGCTCGAGGCCCTCGCTCTTGGCCTTGATCTCGATGGTCTGACCCGGCTTCACGCGGAACGACGGGCGGTCGACGATCTTGCCGTCGACGAGGATGTGGCGGTGCACCACGAACTGGCGGGCCTGCGCGGTCGTGCGGGCGAAGCCCGAACGCAGCACGAGCGCGTCGAGACGCATCTCGAGCAGCTCGACGAGGTTCTCACCGGTGAGGCCGTCCTGACGACGGGCCTCGTTGAACGCGATGCGCAGCTGCTTCTCGCGGATGCCGTACTGCTCGCGCAGACGCTGCTTCTCACGCAGACGGACGGCGTAGTCGCTGTCGGCCTTGCGCTTGGTGCGGCCGTGCTGGCCGGGGCCGTAGGGGCGCTTCTCGAGGTAGCGCGCGGCCTTCGGGGTGAGCGCGACGCCGAGCGCGCGCGAGAGGCGGACCTTACGGCGGTCCTGCGACTTGGTGACCATGGTTTCCTTTCGACGTGGCCGCGACGATCGCGGACACACGGACGTACATCGACCTTCTCCCGTTGGAGGGGCGTACGCCGAACTGCCCGGGGGAACTGCGAAGGGGGATGTGCTCGGATTTCGAGCCGCTCCATCCTATCAGTTCCGGTCAGCCCTCGAGGATGCGTCGGATGCGCTCGAGGCGCGCGGCCACCTCGCGCTCGCCGCCGTGCGTCGTGGGCGTGTAGTAGCGGCGTCCGGCGAGCTCGTCGGGGAGGTACTGCTGCGGGACGACGCCCACGTCGCTGTCATGCGGGTAGAGATAGCCCTTGCCGTGCCCGAGGCGCTTGGCACCCGCGTAGTGCGCGTCGCGCAGATGCTTCGGGACGGGGCCCATGCGCCCGGCCTTCACGTCGGCGATGGCGGCGTCGATCGCGACGTACGCGGCGTTCGACTTGGGGGCCGTCGCGAGGTACAGGGTCGCCTCGGCGAGCGGGATGCGCCCCTCCGGCATCCCGATGAAGGCGACGGCGTCGGCCGCCGCCACCGCGATCTGGAGGGCGCGCGGGTCGGCCAGGCCGATGTCCTCCGCGGCGTGGACGACGAGGCGCCGGGCGATGAACCGCGCGTCCTCCCCCGCCTCGATCATGCGCGCGAGGTAGTGCACGGCGGCATCGGGATCCGAGCCGCGGATCGACTTGATGAAGGCGCTGATGACGTCGTAGTGCTCGTCGCCCTGCCGGTCGTAGCGGAGGAGCGCGCGGTCGACGGCCTGCGCGACGTGCTCGGCGGTCACGACGGGAGCGTCGTCGCCGTCGCCCGCCTCCGACGCCGCGACGCCCGCACTCGCCTCGAGCGCCGTGAGCGCGCGGCGCGCATCGCCCGACGCGAGCTGGATGAGCGCGGCGCGCGCCTCGGCGGAGAGCGCGACGGCGTCCCCGAGTCCGCGGACGTCGGACACCGCCCGGTCGATGAGAGCGCCCAGGTCGCCGTCGGTGAGCGGCTGCAGGGTGAGGAGGAGGGAGCGCGACAGCAGCGGCGAGATGATCGAGAACGACGGGTTCTCCGTCGTGGCGGCGATGAGGATGACCCACCCGTTCTCGACACCGGGAAGGAGGGCGTCCTGCTGCGCCTTCGTGAAACGGTGGATCTCGTCGAGGAAGAGGATGGTCGAGGTGCCGTAGAGATCGCGCTGGTCGAGCGCCTCCTTCATCACCTCGCGGACGTCCTTCACTCCCGCCGTGATGGCCGACAGCTCGACGAAGCGCCGCCCCGAGGAGCGCGCGATCGCCTGCGCGAGCGTCGTCTTCCCCGTCCCGGGCGGGCCCCACAGGATGACCGACACCGTGCCGGGCTTCGCGCCGTTCGCGTCCGCGAGCGCCACGATGGGCGATCCGGGGCGGAGCAGGTGGCCCTGGCCCGCGACCTCGTCGAGGGAGGTCGGCCGCATCCGCACGGCGAGCGGCGTCTGCCCCTGGAAGAGGGCGGAAGGCGAGGTCATCCCTCCAGGCTAACGGCGGCGGCCGACACCCGACCGTGCACGGGCGCAGCGCGGCGGATTGGGCGTCCGGCGCATCGCGGCGTAGTCTCGGGGGCGGCTCAGACCCTGGAGCGAAGGAGAGTCCGTGGCCACCGGCAAGAACCGCGCCGAGCGCGAGGCGCGCGAGCGCGCACGCGTCTACGAGGCCCGCACCCGGCTGCACGACGCCCGGATCGCCCGCCGGCGACGCGACAACGTCGTCGGAGTGTCGATCGCCGTGGCGGTCATCGCGCTCGCGATCGCGGGTCAGGTGCTGTTCTACTCGGTCGGGCCCGGCGTGCCGGAGCCGACGGTCACCCCCACGCCCACGGAGTCGACGGCGCCTGCACCGCTGCTGCCGTCGGACGACCCCGCCGCGACGCCGGTCCCCACGGAGACGCCGGTCCCGACGGAGACGCCGGAGGGCTGACGCGGCGACCCGGCGCGTGCGAGCCGTACTAGGCTGGGCGCGTCCTGTCCCCCTCCCGCGGTCGCCCGCGCAAGGAGATTCCCGTGTCGATTCCCGAGCACACCCCCGAGACCGACTCCGCCGCATCCGCCGATGCCGTGACGGAGAAGACCATCGCCGACAGCGCCGTCGTCGAGGACGGCCAGGTGGCCGCGCCGCAGACCGCGGACTCCGCCGCGGAGGCGGTCGCGCCGGACGCCGAGGAGCCGGCTCCCGCCGAGGATGTCGCTCCGGCCGAGGAGACGAGCCCCGCCGAGGACACCGCCCCCGCCGACGACGTCGCGCCGGCCGAGGAGACCGCGCCCGTCGAGGAGCCGGCTCCCGCCGAGGATGTCGCTCCGGCCGAGGAGACGAGCCCCGCCGAGGACACCGCCCCCGCCGACGACGTCGCGCCGGTCGAGGAGACCGCGCCCGTCGAGGAAGCGGCTGACGCAGAGGTGGCGAGCCCGGCCGAGGAGACCACCGCTGCCGAGGAGGCGGCTGGCGCAGACGAGGCCGCGGTCGCCGCGCCGGTCGAGCCCGGTGCCGTCGTCATCGAGCAGGAGTGGGCCCAGGTCACCGAGAACGGCGTCGTGTCGGTGCGCGAGGGCGAGACGTGGCGCGTCGTGGGCGACTACCCCGACGGCACGCCCCAGGAGGCGCTGGAGTACTTCGCCCGCAAGTTCGCCGACCTCGAGTTCAAGGTCGCCACGCTCGAGCAGCGCCGCACGCGCGGCGGCGCATCCGCCAGCGACCTCCGCGGTCAGGCCGGACGCCTCCAGAAGGATGTCGTGGGTGCCGCCGCCGTCGGCGACCTGAAGGCGCTCGAGCAGCGGCTCACGGCGCTCGTCGAGGCTCTCGCCGAGGCCACGGCCGAGGAGGCCGCAGCGGCACGCGCCGCCGTCGACGCCGCCATCGTCGAGCGGACCACGATCGTCGAGAAGGCCGAGGCTCTCGCAGCCCGCGACCCGCAGCAGGTGCAGTGGAAGCAGGCCACGGCCGAGCTGTCCGAGCTCTTCGCGGCATGGCAGACGCATCAGCAGACCGGCCCCCGCCTCCCGAAGGCGCAGGCGCAGGCGCTCTGGAAGCGCTTCCGCGACGCCCGCTCGACGGTCGAGCGCCACCGCCGTGCGTTCTTCGCCGAGCTCGACGAGGTCCACAAGGCTGCGCGCGACGTGAAGAACCGCCTCATCGAGCGCGCGGAGGCCCTCGCTCCGAAGGGCGAGGACGGCATCCCCTCCTATCGGGCCCTCCTCGACGAGTGGAAGCGAGCCGGACGCGCTGGGCGCAAGGCCGACGACGCGCTGTGGGCCCGATTCAAGGCCGCCGGCGATGCGCTCTACCAGGCGCGCACCGAGCGCGACGCGGCCGAGCAGGCCGAGTCGGCGCCGCGCATCGAGGCGCGCAAGGCGCTCCTCGAGGAGGCCGCCGTCGTTCCGGACACGAAGGACCTCTCGGAGGCGCGCCGACTGCTCACGGGTATCCAGCGTCGCTGGGACGAGGTCGGCCGCATCTTCCCGCGCGACGTGGAGCGCGGTCTCGACGACCAGCTGCGCCGCATCGAGCAGGAGCTCAAGCAGCGCGAGGACGCCGACTGGAAGCGCAACAACCCCGAGACGAAGGCGCGCGCCAACGACCTCGGCGGGCAGCTCCGCGACGCGATCGAGAAGCTGCAGGACGAGCTCGCCGCCGCGGAGGCGAAGGGCGATAAGCGCGCCATCGCCGACGCCAAGGAGGCGCTGGACGCCCGTCAGGCCTGGCTGCGCGCCATCGGCGGCTGACAGCACGCGGACGGGACGAGGCGGGGCGCCCACGGCTCCCCGCCTCATCCCGTCTCCACAGGCATCCCCGCCACCCCGACACGGCTGCCACACTGGCGGCATGCCGGCCATCCCCGTCTATCATCCCGGCGACCGCCTGTCGCTCGCCGAGCTGACGGCGGCGCGCATCGACGGCGAGGTGGTGGCTCTCGGGGCGTGCTTCCTGCCCGCCGACGCCGCGGCGCCGCCCGCCACCCGCGCCGCGAGCATCGCGCCCCTCATCGGGCCGAGCTATGCGTTCGTGCGACGCACGGCGGCATGGATCCACGGCGCCTGCGAGCAGCTCGACGAGCCGATCGATGTGCAGCGCGCCGTGCCGGCCATGACGACGAGGATCGTCGACCGCGCCGTGAGGTACCACGACCAGGAGCTGCCGTCCGCGGACGCCGTCCTGCTCGGAGGATGCCGGGTCTCGTCACCCGCTCGCACGCTCGCCGATCTCGCGCGGCTCGCCGTGCAGCCCGGCGCCGACCCGTCCGGCACGGCGCGCGACGCCGCGGCGCTGCTCGCCCGCGACGAGCGCACGCGAGCCGCCGCGATCGCGTGGTTCGCCGACCACCGACGGCGCCCGCACGCCGTCGCGGCGCTCGCGCTGCTGCGTCGTCAGGACGACGTCACACGGTAGACGTCGTACACGCCGTCGATGCGGCGCACCGCGTTGAGCACGCGGTCGAGGTGCACCGTGTCACCCATCTCGAACACGTACCGCGAGATCGCCAGGCGCTCCCGCGTCGTGGAGACGTTCGCCGAGAGGATGTTGACGTGGTGCTCGCTCAGCACGCGCGTGATGTCGGAGAGCAGGCCGCCGCGGTCGAGCGCCTCGACCTGGATCTGCACGAGGAACACGCTCTTCGTCGTCGGCGCCCACTCGACCTCGATCATGCGATCGGGGTTCTGCGTGAGCGACGCGACGTTCGTGCAGTCGGCGCGGTGCACCGACACGCCCTGACCGCGCGTGATGAAGCCGACGATCGGGTCGCCCGGCACGGGCGTGCAGCATTTCGCGAGCTTGACGAGGATGTCGTCGGCGCCCCGCACGAGCACGCCGGAGTCACCGCCGCGGATCTTGCGCTGGGACGCCGTCGGCGGCAGGTCGAGGGGCCCGGTCGCGGGCTCCGCCGTGTGGTGGAGCGCCTGCACCTTCTCGAGCACGGACTGCGTCGACACGTGGCCTTCGCCCACCGCGGCGTAGAGCCCCGACACGTCGTCGAGGCGCAGCTGGTGCGCGACCTCGGCGAGCGAGTCCTTGAGATTCTGCAGCGGCATGTTCTGGCGGCGCATCGCGCGCGCGATCGCCTCCTTGCCCTGCTCGATGGCCTCCTCGCGGCGCTCCTTCGTGAACCATCCGCGGATCTTGTTGCGCGCCCGGGAGCTCTGCACGAAGCCGAGCCAGTCCTGACTGGGGCCCGCGTCGGGGTTCTTCGACGTGAACACCTCGACGACGTCGCCGGAGTTGAGCTGCGAGTCGAGCGGGACGAGGCGCCCGTTCACCTTCGCGCCCATCGTGCGATGGCCGATCTCGGTGTGCACGGCGTAGGCGAAGTCGACGGGCGTCGCCCCCGCAGGCAGGCCGATCACCCGGCCCTTGGGCGTGAAGACGTAGACCTCCTTCGCGCCGATCTCGAAGCGCAGCGAGTCGAGGAACTCCCCGGGGTCCTTCGTCTCGGCCTGCCAGTCGCTCAGGCGCGCGACCCAGGCCATGTCGGTGTCGGACAGCCGCTCGTCGACCTGGCCGGCGGCCATCCGCTCCTTGTACTTCCAGTGCGCAGCGACGCCGTACTCGGCCTGCTGGTGCATCTCCTGGGTGCGGATCTGGATCTCGACCGTGCGGCCGCCCGGGCCGATCACCGTCGTGTGCAGAGAGCGGTAGAGGTTGAACTTGGGCGTCGCGATGTAGTCCTTGAAGCGGCCGGGGAGAGGCGTCCACCGCGCGTGGATGGCTCCCAGCACGGCGTAGCAGTCGCGCACGCTCGCGACGATGACGCGGATGCCGATGAGGTCGTAGATGTCGTCGAACTCGCGCCCGCGCACGACCATCTTCTGGTAGACGGAGTACAGCTGCTTGGGTCGACCGGAGACGCTGCCGCGGATGCGCAGCTCGTGCAGATCGAGCATGACGTCGTCGATGACGCGCTGCACGTACTGCTCGCGCTGCGGCGTCCGCTGCTTCACGAGCGAGTCGATCTCGTTGTAGATCTTGGGGTACAGCACCGCGAAGGAGAGGTCCTCGAGCTCCGACTTGATCGCCTGGATCCCCAGTCGATGGGCGAGCGGCGCGTAGATCTCGAGGGTCTCGGTCGCCTTCTTCTTCGCCTTCTCCGGGGGGACGAATCCCCAGGTCCGGGCGTTGTGCAGGCGGTCGGCGAGCTTGATGACGAGCACGCGGATGTCCTTCGACATCGCGACGATCATCTTGCGGACGGTCTCGGCCTGCGCGCTCTCGCCGTACTTGACCTTGTCGAGCTTCGTGACGCCGTCGACGAGCAGGGCGACCTCGTCCCCGAACTCCGCGCGCAGGTCCTCGAGCGGGTAGCCGGTGTCCTCGACGGTGTCGTGGAGGAGCGCCGCGGCGATCGCCTTGGGACCGAGACCGAGATCGGCGAGGATCTCCGCGACGGCGAGGGGATGGGTGATGTACGGCTCGCCGCTCTGCCGCTTCTGACCCCGGTGCTTCTCCTCGGCGACCTGGTAGGCGCGCTCGATGATCGCGATGTCTCCGCGCGGGTGGTTCGCGCGGACGGACGAGAGGAGCTTCGACAGATCGGCGTAGCGAGGCGCTCGGGAGAAGATCCGGGGCACGAGCCGGCGCAGGCTCGTCGGGCTCGCCACGCTGTCCGCCATCGGTCTCCTCCCCCGCCCGCCGGGCGTGGACATCATCCTACGCCCGCCGGGCACGAGCGCCGCGCGGCGGCCGCCGTCACCCCCGCGCCTCGATGACGCGGGCGTCGCGCTGCGCGATCGCCGGCTCCTTCTCGCGCATGAGGGCGTAGAGCGGCGCCGACACGAACAGCGTCGAGTACGTCGCGACGAGGATGCCCACGAAGATCGACAGCGAGATGTCGGAGAGGGTCTCCGCGCCCAGCCAGAACACGCCGATGAAGAGGATGGCCGCCACGGGCAGGGCAGCGACGATCGACGTGTTGATCGAGCGGATGAGCGTCTGGTTGACGCCGAGGTTGACGGACTCCCCGAACGTCCGACCCGTGATCTCGCCGTCCTCCGCGGTGTTCTCGCGGATCTTGTCGAACACGACCGTGGTGTCGTACAGCGAGTAGCCGAGGATCGTGAGGAAGCCGATGACGGCCGCTGGCGAGATCTCGAAGCCGGCGAGCGAGTAGATGCCCACCGTGATCACGAGCACGTCGAGGAGGCCGACGATCGCCGCGACCGACATCTTCCAGGTGCGGAAGTAGATCGCGAGGATCACGAACGTGAGCACGAGGAAGACCCCGAGGCCCCACAGAGACTGGCGCGTGACGTCGGCGCCCCAGGTGGGCCCGATGAAGGAGTCGGTCACCTCGCTCGCATCGACGCCGTACGCCTCGGCGAGGGCGGCCGACACCTGGCGCGTCTCGTCCTCGGACATCTGCGAGGTCTGGACGCGGATGTCGGTTCCGCCCACGACCGTGACCTTCGCCTCGGCGTCGCCGTCGACCGTGTGCACGGCGTCGGTCGCGATCGCCTGGTCGGTCGAGGACGGCGCCGAGACCGTGAACTGCGAACCGCCCGTGAACTCGATCGAGAGCTCGATGCCGCGCACGAAGGGCGCGAGGACGGACACCGCCACGAGGGCGATCGCGATGAGGAACCACAGCTTGCGGCGGGCGACGAACGGGACCGACGCCTTGCCCGTGTAGAGGTCGTTGCCCCACTGAGCCATCGAGCGCATCAGACGTTCTCCTCCTTGCCGGACCGCTCGCTGGCTGCGCGCTCGGCTTCCTTCCGTTCCGCGATGGTCTGGCGGCGCTCCGCCTCGCCGCGGGCGCGCGTCGCCTTCGCTCCCGCTGCCACCGGCTGGCGGAACTGCGCACGGCCCCGGTACACGGCGCCGAGCGCCTCGGGGTCGAGGCCGGAGAGCGGATGGCCGCCGCCGAAGAAGCGCGTGCGCGCGAGCAGCTGCATGACGGGGTGCGTGAAGATGACGAAGATCAGGACGTCGAGCACCGTCGTGAGGCCGAGCGTGAACGCGAAGCCCTTCACGGTCGCGTCGGCGAGGATGTACAGCACCACGGCGGCGAGGATGTTGATCGACTTCGAGATGTAGATGGTGCGCTTCGCGCGCGCCCATCCATCCTCGACCGCCCCCGTGATCGTCTTGCCGTCGCGCAGCTCGTCTCGGATGCGCTCGAAGTACACGATGAACGAGTCGGCTGTGAAGCCGATCGTCACGATGAGGCCCGCGACGCCGGCGAGGGAGAGCCGGTAGCCGAGTCGCCACGACAGGATGCACAGCAGGATGTACGTGAGCACGGCCATCACCGCGAGCGACGCGATGATGACGAAGCCCAGCGCGCGATAGCTGATGAGCACGACGTAGAGCGCGACGAGCCCGAGGCCGATGAGGCCCGCGACGAGGCCGATCTGCAGCTGCTGCGATCCGAGCGTCGCCGAGATCGTGTCGGACGACACGACCTCGAAGCTGATGGGCAGGGCGCCGAACTTCAGCTGGTCGGCGAGCGTCTGCGCCGTGTCCTGCGTGATGCCGGCGCCCGAGATGCTCGGGCGGCCGTCGGTGATGACGGCATCCATGGTGGGAGCCGACACGACGTCGCCGTCGAGGACGAACGCGAACATGTTGTACGGCTCGGTCTGGCCGTAGAGCTGCTGGCTGACCGTCGCGAACTCGTCCGTGCCCTCGCCGTCGAACCGCAGCTGCACGGCCCACTGGCCGTTCTGCTGGTCGACGACGGCCTGCGCGTCGGAGATCGAGGAGCCGTCCATCTCGACCGGCCCGAGCAGGTACTTCGCCGTGCCGGAGGCGTCGCACGCGATGAGGGGCTCGCTCGCGGGCACGTCCGACTGGTCGGTCGGGTTCGCGCAGTCGTACGCGAGGAACTCGGCCGACAGCGCCTCGGTGATCCAGTTCGGGTCGTTTCCTGCCGTGGGCTCGATCGTCGGGGTCGCGTTGAGCGACGGGTCGGGGCTCGGGTAGGGCGTCGACTCGCCGTCCTCGCCGACGAAGGTGTTCGCCGCCTGGGTCGCGTAGAGGACCTTGCGCAGCTGCAGCTGGGCCGTCGACTGGATGCGCTCGCGCGTCTGCTCGTCCGCTTCGCCGGGGATCTGGACGACGATGTTGTCCGATCCCTGCGTCGTCACCTCGGCCTCGGCGACGCCGGACGCGTCGACGCGCTCGCGGATGATGGCGATCGCCTGCTGCATCTGCTCGGCCGACGGCGCGGCGCCGTCGGTCTGCGCCTCCAGCACGATCTGGGTGCCGCCCTGCAGGTCGAGGGCGAGCTCGGGCACCCACGAGCTGCCCTTCGTGGCGTAGACGCCGATGGCGTTGATGCCGAACAGGACGGCCGCGATGGCCAGGAGTCCGATGAGGGCGCGCGAGGCTCTGCGCACAGGGGAGGATGTCGCCACGTGACGTCAGCTTTCGAGACGGCCGGCCGGCCAGCGGAGGGAGGGTGTCAGTTCTTGGACTTGTCGTCGCCGGGGAGCTCGTCCACGTCGGCACCGTTGAGCGTGTAGCCGCGCGGACCCTCGTCGGTCGTCGGGCGCTCCACGTCGGGGCCCTCGAACGCGGCGTCGTCCTCGATCGTCTCCTCGACGGACTCGTCCTCGGACGCCGTCTCGACGGCCTCGGGGGCGAGGTCGAGCGCCTGCGCGTGCACCTCGATGACGACGCCGGGGGCGATCTCGAGCTCGGCGGGCTTCGTGAGGTCGTCGGCGTCGAAGGCCACGATGGTGCCGAACAGGCCGCTGCGCGTCATGACCCGTGCGCCGGGGACCATGAGCAGGTTGCGGCGCTCCTGCTCCTCCTTCATCTTCTTGGTGCGGCGACGGGAGCTGATGAACATGAACACCAGCAGCGCGGCCAGGACGACGAGGAGGAGGATATCCATGGAGGGGGCGCCTTTCGGACGTGCACGAGCCGTCATCGGCCCTTCGGGATGCGCGCCGGAGAGCCCGACGCGAAGTCTTCAGCGATTATAGGTCATCGAGTTTCAGCGGCGTCTGCCCGTGCGCGCCGTGGGCGACGCCGAGGTGCGCATAGGCCTCCGGCATCGCGATGCGGCCGCGGGGCGTGCGGCCCATGAACCCGATGCGCACGAGATAGGGCTCCACGACGCTCTCGACGGTGTCCGCCTCCTCGCCGACCGACACCGCGAGCGTGCCGAGCCCCACGGGCCCGCCCCGGAACCGTCGGACGAGGGCATCGAGGACGGCGCGGTCGAGGCGGTCGAGGCCGATCGCGTCGACGTCGTACAGCTCGAGCGCGGCGCGCACGTCGGCCATCCCCGGCGCGGCGCCGCCGGCGTGGACGAGCGCGTAGTCGCGCACGCGGCGCAGCAGCCGGTTCGCGATGCGCGGCGTGCCGCGTGAGCGCCGCGCGATCTCCTCCCGTTGCGGTCCCGCGAGATCCATCCCGATGACGCGTGCGGAGCGCGCGATGACCTGCTCGAGCTCCTCGGCGTCGTAGTACTCGAGGTGCGCGGTGAACCCGAAGCGGTCGCGAAGCGGGTTCGGGAGGAGTCCGGACCGGGTCGTGGCGCCGACGAGGGTGAACGGCGCGAGGTCGAGCGGGATGCTCGTGGCGCCGGCGCCCTTCCCGACCATGATGTCGATGCGGAAGTCCTCCATCGCGAGGTACAGCATCTCCTCGGCCGTGCGGGCCATCCGGTGGATCTCGTCGATGAAGAGCACCTCGCCCGGCATGAGGCTCGACAGCAGGGCGGCGAGGTCGCCTGCGTGCTGGATGGCCGGGCCGCTCGACATCCGCAGGGGCCGGCCGCTCTCGTGCGCGACGATCATCGCGAGCGTCGTCTTGCCGAGACCGGGAGGACCCGCGAGGAGGATGTGGTCGGCGGGGCGCTCCTGGATGCGGGCCGCCTCGAGGAGGAGCTGCAGCTGACCGCGCACCTTGTGCTGGCCGACGAACTCGTCGAGGCTCGACGGGCGGAGCGCCCCCTCGATCGCGAGCTCGGTGTCGTCGGCCGGCTGGGGCGCCACCTCCCGGTCAGACACGCGCGCCTCCGCCGAGCGCAGGGCCGAGCGCGGCGAGCGTGAGCCTCAGCAGCCCCTGCACGGACGAGCGGTCGGCGTCGGATGCGTTCTCCGCGGCAGCGGCGACCGCCTCCGCAGCCACGCGCTCCGGCCATCCGAGGCCCGCGACCGCCTGCGCGACCTGGGCGACGACGTCGGGCGCGGCCCCCGGCACGGCGCGTACCGCCGACGGGGCCGGCGGCGCGAGCCTGCCCTGCAGCTGCACGGCGATGAGCTTCGCGGTCTTGGGGCCGATCCCGGACACCTTTCGGAACGGCTTGTCGTCCTCGTCGGCGACCGCCTGCGCGATCTGGTCGATCGTCAGCGACGACAGCACTCCGAGCGCGGACTTGGGGCCGACGCCCGAGACGCCGAGCAGCACGCCGAAGACGTCGAGCTCGTCGCGGGACGCGAATCCGAACAGCGACAGCGCGTCCTCCCGCACGACGAGATGCGTGTGGAGGAGCAGCTCCTCCCCCGCTCGGGCGGTGCGGGCGACGTCGACGGGCACCGCGACCGAGAAGCCGACGCCGCCGACCTCCAGGATGACGCTGTCGGAGCCGGCATGCAGCACGACGCCGCGCAGGGAGGAGATCATGCCTCCAGCCTACGGGAGCGATCGTACCTATGTTCGACCGACACGCTCAGCGGGCGGGGGCGCGGCGTCCGCGCTTCTCCGCCTCCGCCCACGCACGCTGCGCCGGGGTGAGGGTGCCGCCCGCCGAGGACGGCACGGGAGCCCCTCGCCAGGCGTGGCAGAGGGCGAGGGCGAGGGCGTCTGCGGCATCCGCTGGCTTGGGGAGGGCATCGAGGCGCAGGACGCGCGCGACCATGGTCTGCACCTGCAGCTTGTCCGCTGAGCCGTAGCCGGTGATGGCCGCCTTCACCTCGCTCGGCGTGTGGGTTGCGGTCTCGAGCCCGGCCTCCGCCGCGAGCATGAGCGCGACGCCCGAGGCCTGCGCCGTGCCCATGACGGTAGACAGGTTCTGCTGCGCGAAGACCCGCTCGACCGCCACGACCTCCGGCGCATGCTCGGTGATGACGGCGCGGATGCCGCGCGCGATCGTCGCCAGCCGCTCCGCGACGGGCGCATCCACGGGCGAGCGGATGACGCCGACGTGCACGAGCGACGCCGAGCGGTCGCGGCGCACGTCGACGACCCCCACGCCGCAGCGAGTGAGGCCGGGATCGATGCCGAGGACGCGCATGTCCCCCACGCTACGCGGAGCGCCGCCGACGCCGCGGAGGCGCGGCGGGAGGTGCGGCGGCGGGCGCGGCGGTGGCGCGGCGGGAGGTGCGGGGGGGGGGGAGCCACGGCGGCGCAGCGGGAGGCGGGGCGGGAGGTGCGGCGGCGGGCGCGGCGGTGGCGCGGCGGGAGGTGCGGCGGCGGGGCGGCGACGGCGGGCGTGCTGCGGCGGCGGGCGCGGGACCCGGCTCACGGCGGTGCACGCTGTGCATGGTGGTGCGTTCCGTGCACGGCGGTGCATGTCCCACACGCACCGCAGCGCACCACCTGCACCGCCGCGCAGAGCACGCACCGCCGCGCAGAGCACGCACCGCCGCGCGGGACACGCCCGGGACAAGCGGCCGGCTCGGTCTCACGGCCACAGGCACGCGCGGCCGCTATCTCCGGCGGCCGAGCACCGTGCGGACACCCGCCAGCAGTGCGTCGCGCGGGGCGGACCGCTGCACGACACCCGCAGCGCTGAGCGTGCGCATGAGCTTCTGCGGTTCCGCGACCTCCGCCCATCCCCACCGCGCCATGCTCGCGATCTCGCGAAGCTGTCGCTCGCGCTTCTTCTCGGCGCGGATGGCCTCCACCGCGTCGCCGAACTCCCCTCGGTACTTGATCACGCCATCCGCCTCTCCGATGACGTTCGCGTCGCGCCACAGCATGTCGACGCGCGCCTCTCCGTCTTCGAGGAGGAACGTCACCTGCAGCTCGGGCTCGTCGAATCCGCACCAGACGATCACGCACCGGCTGACCGATTCCAGCACCGTCTCCGCAAGCGGTCGGGCGAGGCGGATGGCCTCGTCCGCCTTCGCGCGCCCGCGCACGCGGGTGCGTGCGGCGTTCACGTCGAGCAGCGCCTGCGCACCCTGCGGATCGACATCGCGCAGGTAGGCGTCGCAGGCGGCGACACCGGCGAGGGGATGACGGAGGCGGGCGATGTCGACCGCCGTGTCGATCGGCGCCACGACGCGGATGCCGGCGACCTCGATCACCTCGCGTCGATCGGCGCATCGGTGCGTGTGCACGCCGCCGCTGACCCGGGTCGTGAGGTGGTCGCCGATGACGTGCACCTCGTTGGGAGCGCCGATCACAGGCGACCCGAACACGCTCGACGCCGATTCGAGGCAGAGGACGGCATCCGGTCGCATGCGGGTCACGGCATGCACCCGGGCGCGATAGCGGTCCCATGGCGGCAGCTGCTCCCATGCCGCGGAATCCGCGTAGACGCCCCGCATCACGCGCACGACCTCCCCGCGTCGCGCGGCCGCATCGAGGCGCACCGCCGAGTCGCGTTGGATCAGCAGCGGGATCGGCGACGGGAGCACCGGCGGGTCGAAGCGGCGAGCCATACCCCACAGGCTGACGCGCTGGGAGCCGCGCGGGGCGGCGACCACACGCATGTGGACACGACGCGCCGGCGAGTGCGCCCTGTGCACATGCCGACGCCAGCAGGCGCCCTCCACGGGCCGGCATCACGTCGAGGCGGGCGCACGCCACCGGTGCAAGCCACGCACGCCGGTGCGTGCTGTGCACGCCGATGCCGAGCGCACACGCACCCCCGCGCACAACACGCACCGCCGCCCACAACACGCACCGCCGCGCACAGGGTGCACCGCGGCCGCGCACCCCCACGCACCCCGCGCACAGCACGCCGAGGGCCCCGGAGCGCGTCGCGAGACG
>NZ_JBSHGQ010000010.1:0-88526 GCF_053617895.1 Microbacterium sp. NPDC055683
GGCCACGGGATCACCCGTGGACCGCCCGCGTCCGGGAGCTCTACTTCTTCTTCGCCGCCCTGCGCTGCTCTCGGTTCTGCGGCGCGGGGGCCTGCGGGGCGGCCTCATCGGCTGCCTGGCCGAAGGCGCCGCGGGCGCCGCCCTGCTGGCGTGCGCGATCGGTCTGCGTCTTCTGCACCTGGCCGCGGTCGTTGCGCACCTCGACGTCGCCGTCCTCGCTGGGGGCGGAGTACTCGAGCTTCTGCTCGGCGGGAGCCTCGACGAGGCCCTTCGCCTCGACCTGCGGCTCCGTCTGGTCGCCGTCGCCGGCCTTGCGGACCTCGACCTCGAGGTTGAAGAGGTAGCCGACGGCCTCCTCCTTGATCTGGCCCATCATCGCCTGGAACATCGAGTAGCCCTCGCGCTGGTACTCGATGAGCGGGTCTCGCTGCGCCATGGCGCGCAGGCCGATGCCGTCCTTGAGGTAGTCCATCTCGTAGAGGTGGTCGCGCCAGCGGCGGTCGAGCACCTGCAGCACGACGCGGCGCTCGAGCTCGCGGACGGCCTTCTCGCCCAGCTGCTCCTCGCGGCGGGCGTAGGCGATCGTCGCGTCGCTGAGCAGCTCGCGGCGCAGGCCGTCCGCGGTGATGCCGCCACGGCGCTCGCCTGCCTCCGCGACGACCTCGTCGATCGTCACCCCCACGGGGTACAGCGTCTTCAGCTCGGTCCAGAGCGCGTCGAAGTCCCAGCTCTCGTTGTGACCGCCCGACGTGTGATCGTCGACGATGGCGCTGATGGCGTCCTCGATGAAGTGCTCGACGCGGTCCTTGATGTCGTCGCCGTGCAGGATGGTGCGCCGGTCGGCGTAGATCGCCTCGCGCTGGCGGTTGAGGACGTCGTCGTACTTGAGGACGTTCTTGCGCGCCTCGGCGTTGCGACCCTCGACGGCGGCCTGCGCGTTCTTGATGAGGCGCGAGACGAGCTTCGACTCGATCGCGACGTCGTCGGGGAAGTCGGTGCGCGAGAGCAGCGCGTCGGCGGGGCCCGACTGGAAGCGGCGCATGAGGTCGTCCGTGAGGCTCAAGTAGAAGCGGCTCTCGCCGGGATCGCCCTGACGGCCCGAGCGTCCGCGCAGCTGGTTGTCGATGCGGCGCGACTCGTGCCGCTCCGTGCCGAGCACGTAGAGGCCACCGGCCTCGCGCACGGTCGCCGCCTCCTCCTCGACGCGCGCCTTGACGGCCTCGAAAACGGCCGGCCACTCGGCCTCGTACTCGTCGGGGGTGTCGTCCGTGGAGAGGCCCTTCGCCTTCATCTCCTGCACCGCGAGGAACTCGGCGTTGCCGCCGAGCATGATGTCGGTGCCGCGGCCGGCCATGTTGGTCGCGACCGTGACGGCGCCGAGCTGGCCGGCACGCGCGACGACCTCGGCCTCGCGCGCGTGGTTCTTCGCGTTGAGCACCTCGTGCTTGATGCCCTTCTTCGACAGCAGGCGCGAGAGGTACTCGCTCTTCTCGACGCTGACGGTGCCGACGAGGACGGGCTGGCCGTTCTCATGGCGCTCGGCGATGTCCTCCACGACCTGCGCGAACTTGCCCTGCTCGTTCTTGTAGACGAGGTCGGTCTGGTCCTTGCGGATCATGGGGCGGTTCGTCGGGATGGGGATGACCCCGAGCTGGTAGGTCGACATGAACTCGGCGGCCTCGGTCTCGGCGGTTCCCGTCATGCCGGAGAGCTTGTCGTAGAGGCGGAAGTAGTTCTGCAGCGTGACGGTCGCGAGCGTCTGGTTCTCGGCCTTGACGGGCACGCCCTCCTTGGCCTCGATGGCCTGGTGCATGCCCTCGTTGTAGCGGCGGCCGACGAGGATGCGGCCGGTGTGCTCGTCGACGATCATGACCTCGTCGTTCATGACGACGTAGTCGGTGTCGCGCTTGAAGAGCGCGTTGGCCTTGATGGAGTTGTTGAGGAACGAGATGAGCGGCGTGTTCGCCGACTCGTACAGGTTGTCGATGCCGAGGTAGTCCTCGACCTTCTCGATGCCCGCCTCGAGAACGCCGACCGTGCGCTTCTTGATGTCGACCTCGTAGTCGACGCCTTCTTCGAGGGTGCGGGCGATCTTCGCGAACTCGGCGAACCAGCGGTTGGCCTCGCCCGACGACGGGCCGGAGATGATGAGCGGGGTGCGCGCCTCGTCGATGAGGATGGAGTCGACCTCGTCGACGACGGCGAAGAAGTGGCCGCGCTGGACGAGGTCCTCCTTGCGCCAGGCCATGTTGTCGCGCAGGTAGTCGAAGCCGAACTCGTTGTTCGTGCCGTAGGTGATGTCCGCCGCGTACTGCTCGCGCCGCACCGCGGGCGTCTGCCCGGAGACGATGATGCCCGTCGTCATGCCGAGAGCGCGGTACACGCGGCCCATGAGCTCGGCCTGGTACGACGCGAGGAAGTCGTTGACCGTGACGACGTGGACGCCCTTGCCCGCGATCGCGTTGAGGTAGGTCGGGAAGGTCGCGACGAGGGTCTTGCCCTCACCCGTCTTCATCTCGGCGATGTTCCCGAGATGGAGGGCGGCGCCGCCCATGAGCTGGACGTCGTATGCGCGCATGCCGAGGGTGCGCTTGGCCGCTTCGCGCACCGCGGCGAACGCCTCCGGCATGAGCTGGTCGAGCGTCTCGCCGCCCTCGTGGCGGGCGCGCAGCTCCGCGGTCTCGCCGCGGAGCTCCTCGTCCGTGAGGTTCGCGTAGTCCTCTTCGAGGGCGTTCACGGCGGTGACGACCCGCTGCAGCTGACGGCGCACGCGTCCCTCGCCGGCACGGAGCAGCTTCTCGAACGGATTGGCCACGTATCACTCCTCGATCGGGTGCCGCATCCCGGACGGATGGGCTCGGTCGCCCCGGTGGGCGACGGGCATACCTGCCCATGTTATCCGCCCGTGACAATGGATCAGCCGACACCCGGCCGATCGGAGGAATGGAAGGACACCGCGGACAGCGGCCCCGGATTGTCCGGTGGCGCCGCCTCCCACATCTCCAGGCGGTCGCCACTGACGACGAGTCGGATGATCGCACCCTCCTCCACCCCGTCGGCGAGGTCCGCGCGGATCTCCCCCGCGAGCCCGCGCAGCACCCCGTCGTCGAACACGTGGTCGCCGGAGTGCAGCTCACCGTGGCCGTCTGCGCAGCGGGCGAGCGTGCGGACACCGCGATCGACGAGCGAAAGGCACTGCTCGCCGTTGGCCTCGACGACCCACACGTCGAGGTCGCCGAGTTCGAACAGGCGGAGGTCACGCGCCTCCTGCGGTGCCCACTCCGGCCGATCCGGTCCGACGACGGCTTCGGCGGCGAGGAGCGGGCGGGGCGCACCGTTCTCGGCGACGACGAGTCCTGCCGAGAAGCAGCCGACGATCACGGCGAGCGCGACGCCCGTGTTCCGCAACCTCCTGCGAGCCGTCGTCATCACGAGGTGCGTCCCTCCGCGCCGTCGAGCCATACCTCGATGCGGTCGCCCACGAGGAGGAACCGCACGCGCGTGCCATCCGGGAGGTCGTCGACTTCGGGCCCGTCCAGAGCGACGTCCCCATCCCTCGCGCCGACGGGACGGACCACTCCGACGATCTCGAGGGGGAAGCCGCCTCCGCCGGCTCGGCATACCCCGTGCTCCGGCTCGAAGGAGCCGCCGCTGTCCTCGCCGGCGAGGAGACAGCTCACCGCCGACTCCGCCGGTGCGCCGGCGTCCGTTCCGACGGCGAGCTCGAGCGAGGCGAAGGCGGGGTAGGCCTCGACGACGGCCGCGCCCTCTTCGGACGTGCGCATCGGAAGTTCGATTCCGTCGACGGCGCGGTCCGCGGAGAGCTCGGCGAGCGGTCGTGGTCTCGCGGCGTGGGAGGCCGACAATCCTGCGGCGAACGCGAGAACGCCGAGCATGCCGAGCGCGACAGCGCCCCACCCGAGGGGCAGCCCGCGCCGAGCGGGCGCCGCGGGCTCTGAAAGCGCGTCGTCCGTGGACACCCGCTCGATGCTCTCGGCCGGCGCGCGATCAGGTCCGCCCTTCTCTCCTGTGGCCGGCTCCGCATCCACCACCGGAGCGGACATGCGACGCCCTTCCAGTTCCGCGAGTCTCACGAGCGCTGCCTCATCGGCTGCGAGGCCGGCGTCGCGCCCGTAGATCCGCCGGCGGAGCGCCGCGAGCTCCTCGTCGTCCCCCATGCCCCGACCCTACGGCTGCTCGGCGCCGGACTCCGCTCGCGCCACGAGGCTCTCACGGAGCGCGCCCCGTTCCCTCGACCTCGAGAGACCGTCCGCGCCGCCCTGCGAGGATGGCGGGAGCGGAAGGGGCGGGCGGATGACCGATGGCACGCGGATCGCGGCGGTGGCGGGAGCGAGCGGCTTCGTCGGCACGGCTCTCGTCGAGGCGCTCCGCGCGGACGGGTGGACGGTGCGCACGATCGGCCGCACGGGGCCGGCCCGCTGGGACGACCCGGCGACCGTCGCGTCCGCCGTCGACGGGGCAGAGCTGCTCGTGAACCTCGCGGGGAAGTCGGTCGACTGCCGCTACACCGATGCGAACCGCGACGAGGTGTACCGCTCGCGCATCGAGACGACGCGGGCACTCCACGCCGCCGTCGCTGCCGCCGAGCGGCCGCCGCGGATCTGGATGAACGCGAGCACGGCGACGATCTACCGGCACGCCGTCGACCGGCCGCAGACCGAGGCGCACGGCGAGCTCGGCACCGGCTTCTCCGTCGACGTCGCACGGGACTGGGAGTCCGCCCTGTTCGACGGCCGGCTGCCCGGCACGCGCCGCGTCGCGTTGCGGATGGCGATCGTCCTGGGCGACGGACCCGCGACGCGCATGCTCGCGACCCTCGCGCGCACGGGACTCGGCGGACCGCAGCTCGACGGATGGTGGTTCGCGCACCGCAGGTACCGAGGCATCGGACCGACCCCCTCGGGCGACGGCCGGCCGCCCCGCCACCGCACGGGCGGACGGCAGCGTTTCAGCTGGATCCACATCGACGACGTGATCGGGGCGATCCGCTTCCTCATCGAGCACGACGACATCGAGGGCGCCGTGAACCTCGCCTCTCCGAATCCGAGCGACAACGGGGCCGTCATGGCGACGCTCCGTCGGATCGTGCGCATGCCGGCCGGCCTGCCGGCGCCGCGCTTCCTCCTCGAGCCCGCGATGTGGATGCTCCGCACGGAGCCCGAGCTCGTCCTGAAGAGCCGGTGGGCGGTCCCCGAGCGCCTCGCCGCTGCGGGCTTCCGATTCGCCCGACCCGACCTCGAGCCCGCGCTGCGCGACGCGCTCGGCCGCTGACTGCACCCGCCGCCCTGCCTGTCAAGGGTGTCGGGCGGACCTTCCGCGAGTGCTTATCATTCGGACAGGAGCCGTTCACGCGCATCCCCACCGGGTTCCCGGCGCGCATGCTCCCGCAACCGTCCCGACGGCCCCGATGGCCGTGAGTAGATCCGAGGTGATCGATGACCCTTCTGGGCACCCCTCCGCTCCCGTCCGCGCACGACGCGGCACCGCTCGCCGACGAGACCCGATTGAGGGACGGCATCCCGCATCTCGTCGAGGAGATCGCTCCGGAGGAGGCCCGGGAGGCCGATCTGCTCGCCCTGGCCGACGTGCTGGAGCACGCGGGCCTCCGTCCGCTGCTGCTCCGGCGCACGAGCGGGCTCCCCGCTCTGGCGCTCTTCGCCGAGGACAGGGAGACCGCCCTCACCGCCCTCGCCGCCGCCGGCGGACCGTGGGCGGCGGCGCGCACCGCCGCCTCCCCCGCGCTGCCGATCGCGACGGCCGCCGACATCCCGTTCGACGACGGCGCGGCGATCGTCTTCCGCCCGCGCGTCGTCCCCTCCGGGTCGCTCGCCTACGGCGCCGACGCCGGCGTGCGCCTGGAGTTCTGGCGCCGCGACGGCGACGTGGTCCACGCGCCGCGCCGCAATGCCCTCACCCGGCGCGTCATCGCCGCAGACGACCTCGTGTTCGTCACGGTCTCGCGCTACGGCCGCGCATGGCGCACCCTCGACGGGATGTTCACGCCCGGACCGCACGAGGTGACCTTCGACGTCGACATCGTGTTCTCCTGGGTGGACGGGTCGTCCAACGCGTTCCAGCGCGAACGCGCCAAGCGCATGAACGCGTACGTCGTCGGCGACGGCGACGAGCACGCCGCCCGCTACCGCCAGGTCGACGAGCTGCGGTACGCGCTGCGCAGCGTCCACCTGTTCGCCCCGTGGGTGCGGCGCATCTTCATCGCCACCGACAGCCCCGCGCCGCACTGGCTCGCCGACCATCCGCGGGTGACGATCGTGCGCAGCGAGGAGTTCTTCGCCGACACGTCGGTGCTGCCGACCCACAACTCGCACGCGGTCGAGGCGCAGCTGCACCGCATCCCCGGCATCGCCGAGCACTTCCTCTATTCCAACGACGACATGTTCTTCGGCCGTCCCGTGCGCCCCGAGCTGTTCTTCACGCCGGCGGGTGTCACGACGTTCGTCGAATCCGGCGTGCGGATCGGCGTGGGACCGACCCGGCCGGAGCGCAGCGGCCACGACAACGCCGCGCGCGTCAACCGCGCGCTCCTGGAGGAGCGCTTCGGCCGCGTCATCACCCGCGACCTGCAGCACTGCGCGACACCGCACCGCCGCGACGTCATGTTCGAGCTGGAGCGCGAGTTCCCCGAGGAATTCGCGCGCACGACGGCCGCGCGGTTCCGCAGCGCGACCGACATCTCGGTGACGAACTCGCTGTACCACTACTACGCGGCCTTCACGGGCCGGGCGCTCGCGACGACGAAGCCCCGCACGCGCTACATCCAGACGACGCTGCGCGACGCGCCGGCCCGGATGGGGCGGCTGCTCGCGCGACGCGACGCCGACATGTTCTGCCTCAACGACGGCAGCGTCCCGGAGCTGCCGGAGGACGTGCGCGAGCGGCTCGTGCGCGAGACCCTCGATGCGTACTTCCCCGTCCGCGCACCGTGGGAGCGCGGCTGAGATCAGCCCGCGACGCGCTCCACGGCGAACGCCTCGGCGCTCAGCGACCGCGACGACGGGGGGATGACCACGCCCGCCTCCTGCAGGCGGCGCGCCGTCTCGGCGGCGGAGATCGTCTCCGCCGCCGGCGCGTCGACGAACGGCACCACCGAGTGCACGACGGTCTCGTCGTAGACGTGCACGAGGTTGTACGACTGCCCGCCGTCGCGCGGGCGCATCCCGCCGTCGGCCACGCCGAGATCCTGCGTGTAGCAGGACGACGACGCCACCGACACGGGCACGCCGGCGAAGAGCGCCGTCGAGGAGAAGTGGATGTGCCCGGCCAGGACGGCGCGCACGTCGCTCCCCCGGATCACGTCGGCGAGAGCCTGCTGGTCGCGCAGCTCGACGACCGTCGCGAGCTCGAGCACGCACGGGATGGGCGGATGGTGCATCGCGAGGATGGTCCCGTGCCGGGCCGGGACGGCCAGCTCGCGCGCGAGCCAGGACAGCTGCCCCGCGCTCAACTCGCCGTGGTGCGCACCCGGGACCGAGGTGTCGAGCACGATGAGCCGGAGCCCGTCGATGTCGTGCACGGCGTCGACCGGACCCGCGCCCTCCGCCCCCAGGAGCCCGCGACGGAACGCGTCGCGGCGGTCGTGGTTTCCCATCACCCACACGACGCGCGCACCCAGTCGCGCGGCCGCCGGATCGACCACGTCGCGCAGCGCGGCATAGGCCGCGTCCTCGCCGAGGTCCGCCAGATCGCCCGTGAAGACGAGTGCGTCGGGTCTGGCTCCCGACGCCTCGATCTCGTCGAGGATGCGCCGGACGTTGCGCACCGCGTCGACGGCGAAGACCCCTCCTTCCGAGCGCACGTGGGTGTCGCTCAGGTGGACGAGCAGATGGCTGGGTCGTGCGTACTCGGAGATCCGCGGCGCAGCTGACGGGACGGCCATGCCGCGATGGTAGCCACCGCGGGTGAACGGATGGCGACACGCTCCCGGAGCGTCGCGACACGCCCTGCGGCCCCGATCGCGGGGTGCGCGCCGACGGCCCCCTACGCTCGATATGCATACGCGGCAAGCATTTCGCCGCGCGGAGGAGGTGCGGATGCGGGTCAGGGAGGCGCTGCTGGCCATCCTCGCGCAGGGCCCGTGCTACGGGTACCAGCTGCGCACCGAGTACGCCCGGCGCACGGGAGGGACGCGCCTGCTCAACGTCGGACAGGTGTACCACACGCTCGAGCGGCTCGAGCGAGACGGCCTCGTCGACCGCGACGACCCCGACGAGCTCGGACATGTCTTCTGGGCGCTCACCGACCGGGGCGCAGACGCCGCGCGCGCCGGCCTCCTCGCGCCGTCCGACCCGGCCGACCGCTCGGCGCTGCCCGTGAAGATCGCGCTCGCCGCCTCGCTCCCCGGGGTGGACCTCGACGAGATCGTCGATGCCGAGCGCACCGCCGTCGCGGCGCGCATCGCAGGGCTCCGCGCCGATCTCGAGGCGGAGCCGGCGGACGCGGCCCTGGCGACGGTGGCGGGCGGCCTGCTGGCCGGCGCCGAGGCCGATGCGCGCTGGCTCGACGAGACCGCGCGACTGCTCGGCGCCGTGCCCCCGCACCTCCGCGCCGTTCCCCTCTCGGACGAGCGTCCGCGTCGCGGCCGGCCGCCACGCGCGGACGCCGCCGCCTGAGCGTGCGTCCGGCGCTCGCTGTGAGCGCACCGCGACCCGGCAATGGCGCCGCCGGCGCGTCATAGGATCGTCACCATGGCAGGTTTCTGGGGTCGACGCAGCCGGGAAGAGCGGGAACGTCAGGAGGCGGCCGACGACGACCTCGCCCGCCGCGCGCGGACGGCCCTCGTCACGGCCGACGAACGCATCCGCGCGACGGGAGACGAGCTCGTCTTCGCCGCCGCCGAGCTCGGAGACGGCCCGACGACCGACCTGCGCGAGGGGCTCGCGGCCGTCAAGCAGCACATGGCCGAGGCCTTCCACCTCCACCAGCTGAACCACGACGACATCCCGGACACCCCGGAGGAGCTGCGCACGCGCAACGCCCGCATCGTGCAGCTGTGCGACTGGGCGGAGGACGTGCTCGACGAGCGCACCGCGGCCCTGAAGGAGCGCATCGCGCTCGTGCGGCAGGCCCCGGAGATCCTCGCGGGCGTGCGGGCGGACGTCGAGCGCCTGCGCGGGCGGCTGCCGCAGGCGCGGGAGACCGTCGCGCGCCTCTCCCGCCACTACAGCGCCGAGGCGCTCCAGCGCGTGCGCGTGAACGCCGACGAGACGGATCAGCTGCTCGACTTCGCCCTGCACTCCGCCGACGTGTCCGAGCGGCGCCGGGAGGCGCGGCGCACGGAGGAGGCGAACCTCGCACTCGAGACGGCGACCGAGGCCGTGCGGCGGGCGACGACCATCCTCGACGGGATCGACGACTTCGAGATCGAGGCGATGCGCGCGCAGTCGACCCTCGCCGACGTCGTCGCCGATTCGCGCGGCGATCTCGTCGTCGCGCGATCGGCTCCGCAGACGCCCGCTGTGACAGCGGCCGCGGCGGCGCTCGAGTCGGCGCTCGTCGCGCTGCCCGCGCCGGGCACGCCGTCCGACCCCTTCACGGCGCTCGCCGAGCTGTCCGAGGCGAACGCCGCCCTCGACGCCGCCGTCGCCAAGGCGCGCGAGCGCGCGGCGAACCCGGTCCCGTCCGTCGAGCACGTGCGTCACGACATCGACGCCGCCGATCGCGCCATCGGCGTCGCGAGCGGACTCATCAACGGCCACCGCGGATGGATCGGCGCCGACGCGCGCACACGGTTCGCCGAGGCTCAGCGCCTGCGCCTCGACATCGACCCCCTGGTCGCCTCCGAGGACACGCGCGAGCGCGCCCAGCAGCTCGCCCGACGCACGGCGCAGCTCGCACACGAGGCGCTGCAGCTGGCGCAGCGCGACATCGACTCCTCGCGCCCCGACGACGACGACTGGGGATCCTGGGGCGGCGGTCAGCGCCGCGGCCCCGGTGGGGGCATGGGGGGCGGGATGGGCGGCGGCGGCCTCCTCGGCCCCGTGCTGGGCGGCGTGCTCCTGGGCGGCCTGATCGGCGACATCTTCGACTGAGCGGACGCGGCGACGCCCCCGGACCCTCACGGGTTCCGGGGGCGTCGCCGTCAGCCGGTCACGACACCAGCGCGTCCTCCGCGAGCGGCGCGGCCTGCGTCGACAGCGCGATCACACCGTAGTCCCATCCCCTGCGGCGGTACACGACGCTCGGGTGGTCGGTGCGCGCGTTGATGAATAGGAAGAAGTCGTGGCCAACGAGCTCCATGCGGTCGACGGCCTCCTCGACCGTCATCCACTCCGGCTCGAACGACTTGGTGCGGATGACGACGGGCGTGTACGCCTCGTCCTCCTCCGCCTCCGTCAGCACGGGGACCGCCCCCGTGGCGACCGCCTGCAGCGTCTCGACGGCGGCGGGCTGCACGTCGAGCCCCTCCAGCTCCCCCGTCTCCTTCGCGAAGCGCGCCGTGCGGGGGTGCACGCGGCCGCTCACCTTCTTGTCCTTCGCCCGGCGGATCTGCTCCGTGAGCTTCTCGAACGCGAGGTCGAACGCGACGAACTTGTCGCCGTCGTGCGCCTCCGCCCGGATGACGGGCCCCTTCCAGAAGATCGTCAGCTCGACCGACTCCTCCTCGAGTCGTCCGGCCCTGTGGGCGTGGTGCGTCACCTTCACCTCGAGACGCTGGGCACGCGGCGCGAGCGTCGCGATGCGCTCGCTCTTCTCTTCCACCACGGAGCGGAAGCGGTCCGAGATGCTGACCCCCACGCCGACGATGTTCGTGTCCATTTCTGCCTCCCTATCCGGTCCGACCGGTGTGAGCGGCGGACCATCGGTCGCCTTCGGTGTCCCCACCGTAGCCCTGCTCCGGCAGAGTGTCACGAACTATTTGCCGGCGATTCACCGTGGCGCGTTCGCGAGGGGAGAACACGCGGTGTGGCCGCGAGCGCGACGGCACCGACGACCTCGCAGCCCGCGTCGCGCAGCGCGCGGCACGCCTCCCTGAGCGTCGCCCCCGTCGTCACGACATCGTCGACGACGACGACCGCACGTCCGCGAGGCGGCCGCCTCGCCCGCAGCGCACCGGCGAGGTTCGCCTCGCGGGCGGCGATGTCGAGACCGCGCTGATCGGCGGTCGTGCGCCGCCACCCGAGCGCCCGCGTGGGGGCGACGCCGGCGTGGTGCAGCAGCAGCTCGACCGGGCGGTAGCCGCGCCGCCTCGCCGATGCCGCGGTCGGCGGGACGGGGACCGCCTCGACGAACCGTCCCGCGTCGACCGCCGTCGCCGCGAGCACGACGCGCAGGGCGGGAGCAAGCTCGCGTGCGAGACCCGTGCGCGCGTGCTCCTTGTAAGCCCGAACGACACGCGGCACGGCGCCCGAGAACTCCAGTCCCGCGCGCACGGCGAGGTCGTCGTCGAGCGGGCGGGACACGGGCGCGGGCACGAGGCGTCCGCGGCACGACGCGCAGAGGACGCGTCCCGGTGCGCCGCAGCCGGCGCAGTCCACCGGCAGGATGAGCGCCGCGGCGTCGAGGAGGGCGGTGCGGAAGCCCGCCGGCAGGGTCGTCATCCCGACAGGATGGCCGGGTCCCGTCCGCGCGCGGCGCGCGCTCCACCGTGCGGTCTCCGACACGCCGCGAGCGGGGCCCTGTGCACGCTCAGTCGGGGAGGCCGATCTGCGTCGCGAGCACCTTCACGCCGCTCGCCGAGGTCGTCGGATTCGTCCCGCCGCGGAGGACGACGAGGTCACCGCCGTTCGTGAGCATGCGCACCGTGGTGTCCTGGTTGCCTGCCGCGATCGCGACGACGCCGAGCGGCGCAGTCGCCGTCGTCTGCGGCGCGCCGATGGGCTGCGAGATGAGCTGCGCGCTCGCGCTGCCTCCCGCCGCGATCCCGATGGTGCCGTCGTCGATCCACGCCAGGTCGATGCCGGAGAGCCGCAGCTGCGCGAGGCGCACGGGCGCGCCCACCGACAGCGGCCTGCCGTCGAAGTCGCGCTCGATCGCCGACACGACGGCCCACTCCTGGCCCCCGATCGTCACGAGCGCCGCGATGCGGGAGCCGTCGCGCGAGATGTCGACGGACTTCACGGCCGACACGTCCGCCCATCCGCCCGAGAGCGCGATGGGGGTGAGATCGGCGTCCCATGCCGTGAGCGACGCGGGGTCGCCCGGGCGCACCGTCCACGTGAACCCGAAGCGATCGAGCGCCGGCGCGACGGAGCGCGCCCCCACCTGCACCTCGTCGGGGCTCTCCTCCGTGACGCGCCACACGCTGCCGTCCTCGAGCCCCAGCACGGCCACGTCCTCCTGGGGGGACAACGAGATCGAGCGGATCTCCTCGGGGAAGTCGACGAGGATCCCGCTGAGCCCCTCGATCGGCGACAGCTCGCCTCCGGCGAGATGGCCGAAGCCGTCGTCCGTCAGCACGAGCGGAGTCGAGTTGATGCGCGTCGACACGGTCGGGGCCGCATCCACGTCGGCCGCCTGCCCGTCGATGGTCAGCTGCACCGACCGCACCTCGGTCGCGGCGAGGCTCTGCTCGAGCTGCGCCCGCATGCGGCCCAGGGTCTCGTCGTCCGCACCCGCCGCGCCCGTGATCTCGACGGCCGCGACGCGGTCGGCGTCGACGGGCACCGTGCCGCGCGACAGCTGCATGTCGGCGCCGAAGGCCGTCTCGACGGCGGGGGCCAGCCACTCGCTGGGGGCGCCCTCGACGAGCTCCTGCACGATGCGCGTCGCCGCGTTCTGCAGATTCGGGAACCACCGGGAGTCGGGGACGAGCGCCGTCCACGTCGCGTCGAAGTAGTAGAGGTCGTGCGGGGAGTAGAGCTCGAGGAAGTACGCGCTGTCGAGCACGATGCCGTCCGGCGCGGAGGTGATGCGCCACTCCCCCGCCTCGTCGCGGGCGAGCTCGAACGAGAGCGCCGTCGACGAGCCCTCGTCGGCCGATCGGTACCGCCCGTCCGCGTCGACCGTCGCCCGCGTGTGCACCTGGGCGGTGAGGGTCGCGGTCTCCGTACCCCCTTCCGCCTCGTCGTCAGGGGTCTCCTCCGGCTCCCCCTCGCCCTCCCCCGCCGGATCCTGCTCGAGTCCGGGGATGTCGCGATCGTCGGTGGCGTCGATCGTGATGCCCGCGGCGGGGTCCCACGTCTCGGCGAGGTCGCCCTCGAGGAACTCGCGCGCCGTCGCCCAGTTCTGCTCGGGTGAGATGGACGCCTTCAGGAAGCCGTCCACGATCTCGGCGGGCGACCATCCGGGCCTCGGCTCGTCGGCCGCGTAGCGCACCGTCGTCGTGTCGTCGACGGCGTCGCCGGGAGCGTTGCCGACGGACACCGGCCCCGTCGTGGGCAGCCCGGAGCAGCCGGCGAGGGCGAGAACCACGGCGAGCGCGGACGCGGCGACCCGGTGTCGGGCGCGGGTGGCGGTCATGCTCCCTCCCTCTCGTCGTCGGTGCGGATGGGCTGGGTGAGGCCGAACGCCTCGGTGGCCGGCTCGTGGGGCTCCACGGGGATGGGCGAGCGCTCGACGACGGCTCCCGGCGCGCGCGGCACGGTGAGGACGAAATGCGAGCCCGCCCCCGGCTCCGACCACACCGCGAGCGTGCCCCCGTGGAGTTTCGCGTCTCCGAGTGCGATCGCGAGACCGAGCCCGGTGCCCCCGAGGGTCCGCTTGCGAGACGGGTCGGCGCGCCAGAACCGGTCGAACACCCGCTCCGTCTGCTCGCGCGTCATCCCCAGCCCGTAGTCGCGCACGCCGATGGCGACGGCACGGGCGTCGCTGTCGACTGTGAGGACGATGGGGCGGGCCTCGCCGTGCTCGATCGCGTTCCCGACGAGGTTGCGGAGCACCCGGCGCACACGACGAGGGTCCACGTCGACGGGGGAATAGCCGCCGGGGGCGACGACGCGCAGCTCGCTGCCGTGCTGCGCGGCGACCTGGCGCATGGAGTCGGCGACGTCCTCGGCGAGCTGGGCGAGGTTCGTGGGCTCGAGCTCGAGCTGCACCGATCCGGCGTCGTAGCGGCTGATCTCGAGCAGGTCCGTCAGCAGCTGCTCGAAGCGCGCGACCTGCGTGTGCAGGAGCTCGGCGGCCCTCGCCGTCGACTCGTCGAAGTCGTCGCGCCGATCGTTCAGCATCTCCGACGCGAGGCGGATGGTCGTGAGCGGCGTGCGCAGCTCGTGCGAGACGTCCGAGACGAAGCGCTGCTGCACCTGCGAGAGCTCGGCGAGCTCCGTGATCTGCGACTCGATGCTGTCGGCCATCGCGTTGAACGACCGCCCGAGCGTGGCCAGCTCGTCCTTGCCGCGCACGGGGAGGCGCGCGTCGAGATCGCCCGCGGCGAACCGCGCGCTCGTCTGGCTCGCCTCGATGAGGGGCTGCGCCACCGTGCGCAGCACGACCCACGAGATGGCCGCGACGATGACCACGAGCACGATGCCCGTGACCCACAGCGTGCCCTGCACGAACCGGAGGGTCTGGTCCGCCTCCTCGAAGCTGTAGGCGAGGTACACCTCGTATGCGCCGGCGTTCTGCACGTCGAGGAGCTGGCCCACGACGATCCCCGGCACGGCGCGGTCGGCGCCGTCGAAGACGAGCGGCACGGACTGCCACCACTGGTACTGGTTGTCGGCCGAGCCGCGCACGCGGTCGCGCAGCCCCTCGCTCAGCACGGTGTCCCGGTTCTCCAGCTGGAACGTCGAGTCGGGCGGCGCGATCGCGGAGGGGGCGTCGTCGATGCGGAAGTAGGCGATGTAGCTCGTCCCGCTCTGCTGGTCGAGCCCCTGCTCCCTGGCCTCCACGAGAACCTGCTGCAGCGTCGCGGCGTTGGAGGCGACCTCCGCCGTGTCGAGCACGTCCTGCGCGGCCGAGACCGCCAGCTGCGCCTGGTCGAGCACCTGGTCCTTGCGCGCGGAGAACAGCTCGTTGTGGATGGCGAGGGCCGTCCACACGCACGCCACCGCGATCGCGAGGGCCGTGGCGGCGACGGTGATGAACGTCGTGCGGAAGCGCAGGGAGCTCGTCCACTGCGCACGGACCGCGGGGAGCCAGGAGGACGGCCGCCGCACCGAGATCCGCGGCGGGCCGGCGGCGGGGGCCATCCGCTCGCCTACAGCGCGGCGCCGGCGCGGTACCCGACCCCGCGGACGGTCATGACGATGCGCGGATTGTCGGGATCGATCTCGATCTTCGCCCGCAGACGCTGCACGTGGACGTTCACGAGGCGCGTGTCGGCCTTGTAGTGGTAGCCCCACACCTGCTCGAGCAGCGCCTCGCGCGAGAACACCTGCTGCGGCTTCGCGGCGAGCGCGACGAGCAGCTCGAACTCGAGCGGCGTGAGCGCGATCGGCGTCTGCCCCCGGCGCACCTCGTGGGCGGCGACGTCGATCGTCAGATCGCCCGCGCGCAGCACGTCGGCGGACGACTCCGGCGCGGGCCGCAGGCGGGTGCGGATGCGGGCCACGAGCTCCTTGGGGTTGAACGGCTTCACGATGTAGTCGTCGGCACCCGCCTCGAGCCCCGCGACGACGTCGGACGTGTCGGACCGCGCCGTCAGCATGATGACCGGGACGCCCGACTCCGCGCGGATCTCTGCGCAGATCTCGATGCCGTCCTTGCCGGGCAGCATGAGGTCGAGCAGCACGAGGTCGGGCCGCTCCTCCCGCCAGGCGTCGACGGCGAGCGCCCCGTCCGCGCAGAAGGCGGTGTCGAAGCCCTCCGTCCGCAGGACGATGCCGATCATCTCGGCGAGGGCCGTGTCGTCGTCGACGACGAGGATGCGGGCGCTCATGAGGTACCGGTCCTTTGCTGACAGTGCCGCGCGCGACGCGCGCGGGCGTACGGCTCACACGAGCCTAGACGACGTGGTCGGCGGGGCCGCGGCGACACGGGGCGCGGGGCGCGACGTGTGACACGATGAGGGGACGCGGGCGCTCCGGCGCCCGGTGACACCGCGGGTCGAGGGAGGATCGACGTGAGCGCTGACCAGACGTGGACGCCGGCACCGCGGGGCGGGCTCATCCCCCTGCATCCGCTCGGGTTCGGCACGATCCTCGGCTCGTCGTTCTCGGCGCTCCGGGGCAACCCCCGCGTGCTCCTCGGATTCGCGATGGTCGTGCAGCTCGTGTCGTCCCTCATTGCGATCGGCGTCATCGGCGCCGTCGCGTGGGCCGCGTTCTCCCGTCTCGACACGGTGCCGCCGAACACCGACGAGTACGACGCCATCCTGGACGGCTCCGCGCTGACGGTCGGCCTCGCGACCCTCGGCGTCAGCCTCCTCATGGGCGTCCTCGGCATCGCGGTGCAGGCGGTCGTCGTCGGAGAGGTCGCACACGCCGTTCTCGGCGAGCGGATGACCCTGGGCGGCATCTGGCAGCGAGTGCGGCCCGTGTTCTGGCGGCTGCTCGGCTACTACGCCCTCGTGACCGTCGCCGTCGCCGTCGTGATCGCGCTGCTCGTCGGCATCACCGTGGCCCTCGCGTTCGGCGAGCCGTGGTCGGCTGTGCTCTTCGGCGTGCTCGCCGTGCTGGGCGGCATCGTCCTCTACGCGTGGCTCGGCACGAAGCTCTTCCTGGTGTCCAGCGCGATCCTCCTCGAACGAGCCACGGTCGCCGGCGGCATCCGCCGGTCGTGGCAGCTGACGCACGGCCGCTTCTGGCCGACGTTCGGGATCATCGTGCTCGTCAACCTCATCATGAGCGCGGCGTCGTACGTCGTGGGCGTCCCGTTCTCGTTCCTCGGAGGGGCCGCGACGGCCGTCTTCGCGCCGACCGGCGAGTCGTCGGTGAGCGAGGTCATCGCGTTCGCGCTCACCGTCGCCGCGAGCCAGATCGCGACGCTCGTCGTGAGCTCCATCGCCGTCGTGGTCCAGGCGACATCCGCCGCGCTCGTCTACATCGACGCGCGCATGCGACGCGAGGGGCTCGATCTGCGGCTGCAGCGTCACCTCGAGCAGCGGGACGCCGGCTCGACCGCGCTCGACGATCCGTATGCCTTCGACCCTGCGGCCGTGCCTCCCGTCCGACCCGCGTGGGGACCGGGCGCCCCCTCCTCCGGCCAGGCAGCACCGTACGGGCAGGCGCCCTACGGCCAGGCTGCGTACGGACAGCCGGCGCCATACGGCCAGCCGGCGCCATACGGCCAGCCGGCGCCATACGGCCAGCCGGCGCCATACGGCCAGCCGGCGCCATACGGACAGGCGCCATACGGCCAGGCGCCATACGGCCAGGCGCCGTACGGACAGGCAGCACCGTACGGACAGGCACCGTACGGACAGCCGGCGCCATACGGACATGCGCCGAACGGACAGGCACCGTCCGCGAGGCCGGAGCCGCGGTACGGGCAGTACGCGCCGTCGTCCGACACCCCGGCGGCTCCCCCGGCGTCCGATCCCCTCGCCGCGCCGCCGGCCCCGCCCCGGCCAGCCGACGACCCCGGACGGCCGGACGGATCGGGAACGTCCGACGGCAGCGCATCCGACGGCAGCGCCGTCCCGTGAGGGTCGCCATCGGCGTCGCGCTCGCGTTCCTCCCCGACGGCGACGATGCCCGCGACTGGGCGGAGGACGAGCTGTCCGACCCCGTGTACGACGCCGCGCAGCCGAACCTCGTCGACCGCATCGCCCAGGCGATCGCCGACGTCGTCTCGGACATCCTCAACCCGCAGATCGACGGAGGATGGAGCCCCCTGCTCGCGACGGTCGTGATCGCCGTGGTCGCGCTGCTCGCCGTCGCCGCCTTCCTCATCTGGGGGCGACCGCGATCCGCTGGCCGAGCAGTCTCCGCCTCTGCGCTGCTCTTCGGCGACGACGCGCACCGCAGCGCCGCCGAGCTGCGCGCCGACGCGGCGCGCCATGCCGCCGCCGGCGCGTGGGACGCCGCGATCGCCGACGCGTTCCGCGCGCTCGCGCGCGGTCTGGAGGAGCGCGATCTGGTCGATCCCGCACCCGGCATGACGGCGCAGCGCTTCGCCGACCTGGCCGTCGAGCCGTTCCCCGGCCACGCCGCGGCGCTGCACGATGCCGCTGCCGCGTTCGACGACGTGCGGTACCTGCGCCGGCCGGGCGCGCGCGACACGTTCGACCGCATCGCGGCCCTCGACGCCGCGCTCGCCGCCACGCGGCCTGCGGTGCTCCGCGCCGAGGTGCGGATATGACGACGTCCGCATCGGCACCCGCACACCGGCGACGGCGGACGGCCGCGGGATGGCTCGCGATCGTCGCCGGGTTCGTCGTGTTCGGGCTGGTGCTCGTCGCGCTCGCGTCGCGGGAGTGGACGCCTCGCGACGCCTTCGACCCCGAGGGGCCAGGGCCCGACGGCAGCCTGGCTCTCGCCACCCTGCTCGCCGAGCGCGGGGGCATTCGCGTCGTCGTGGCCGAGGGCCTCGACGCCGCGCTCGCGGCAGGCGACGGCACCACCCTCGTCCTGGGGTCGACGGCGCCGCTCGCCGACGACGACGTCGAGGCCCTCGCGGCATCCGGCGCCGACGTCGTGCTCCTCGCTCCCACCTCGCGCGACCTGCGCCTGCTGTTCG
The DNA here is from genome assembly GCF_053617895.1 of Microbacterium sp. NPDC055683. Lineage (NCBI taxonomy): Bacteria > Bacillati > Actinomycetota > Actinomycetes > Micrococcales > Microbacteriaceae > Microbacterium > Microbacterium sp. NPDC055683. The sequence goes on from NZ_JBSHGQ010000010.1 coordinate 18,541, forward strand.
GGTCCTCGTACGCGGCCTACGGAACGGGCGCGGCGGTCGCGCCTTCTTGCGACGTCGACGCGGCCGTCCCGGCGGGCGACGTCGCCCCCGGCGAGACCTACACGCGCGGCGATGCCGCCGACGCCTGCTACCCCGTCGGCGAAGGCTACGGCCTGCTGCGCGTGCAGACGGACGGAGGGTCGATCACGGCGCTCGACGCCGCCGCGCTGCTCGTCAACGAGCGCCTCGCCGAAGACGGCGCCGCGGCGCTCGGGCTCGGGCTCCTCGGCGCGCACGACGAGGTGGTGTGGTTCCTGCCCGGGCTCGACGACGCGACCGTGACGTCCGCACCCGACCTGGGCGACCTGACGCCCGGCTGGGTGACGCCCGTGCTCGTGCTCGCAGCGCTCACCGCCGTCGCCGCAGGGCTGTGGCGCGGCCGCCGCTTCGGTCCGCTCGTCGCCGAGGACCTTCCCGTGACGGTGCGGGCGAACGAGACGCTCGAGGGCCGGGCGCGCCTCTACGCGCGCGCCGCCGACGCGCATCACGCCGCCGCCCTCCTCCGGGCGGGCGCGAGCGAGCGGATGGCCGTGCGCCTCGGGCTGGCACGTCACGCGGGTCCGCGCGACGTGGCCGACGCAGCGGCCACCCGCCTGGGCGCGCCCCGCGAGACCGTGCGCGCCATCCTGCTCGCCGACCCCGCCTCCGATGCCGACCTCGTCGCCTCGGGCGAGCGGCTCCGAGACCTCGAGGCGGCCGTCGACGCCGCCGTCCGCACTGAAAGGAAACGACCGTGACCGAGACGACATCCGCCTCCGGCGACGCCCTGCGGGAGGCCATGACCCGCGTCCGCCACGAGGTCGGCAAGGCCGTCGTCGGCCAGGACGGCGCCGTGAGCGGTCTCCTCATCGCCCTCCTCGCTCGCGGCCACGTGCTGCTGGAGGGCGTTCCGGGCGTCGCGAAGACGCTGCTCGTGCGCGCGTTCAGCCGCACGCTCGGCCTCGACACGAAGCGCGTGCAGTTCACGCCCGACCTCATGCCGGGCGATGTGTCGGGCTCGCTCGTCTACGACGCCCGATCGGGCGAGTTCGACTTCCGCGAGGGCCCCGTCTTCACGCACGTGCTCCTCGCCGACGAGATCAACCGCACGCCGCCGAAGACCCAGGCCGCGCTCCTCGAGGCCATGGAGGAGCGGCAGGTGTCGTCGGACGGCGTGACCCGCCCCCTGCCCGATCCGTTCCTCGTGTGCGCGACCCAGAACCCCATCGAGCACGAGGGCACGTACACGCTGCCCGAGGCGCAGCTCGACCGCTTCCTGCTCAAGCTCATCGTCGACGTGCCCGCGCGCGACGCCGAGGTGGCCGTGCTCCGCCGGCACGCCGACGGGTTCTCGCCGCGCTCGCTCGACGACGTGCGGCCCGTCGTGGGCGCCGACGAGATCCGCGCGGCGCAGCGCGCGGCGTCGCAGGTGGCCGCGACCGACGACGTGCTCGCCTACATCGTCGATCTCGCGCGGGCGACCCGGCAGAGCCCATCCGTCCAGGTGGGTGCGAGCCCGCGCGCCGCGACGGCCCTGCTCGCCGCCGCCAAGGCATGGGCGTGGCTCGGCGGATACCCCGCCATCACCCCCGACCACGTGCAGGCGATGATCGTGCCGGTGTGGCGGCACCGCATCGTGCTGCGGGCCGACGCCGAGATCGAGGGCGTCTCCCCCGAGGCCGTGCTGTCGTCGGTGCTGCAGCAGACGCCCGTCCCGCTCTGAGAGGCACCGCATGTACGTCACCGGCCGGCTCGCGATCGCCGTCGCCCTCGGCGCCGTGCCCGTGGTCGTCCTCGACGCAGCGGGGGTGAGCGCGTGGCACGTGCTGCTGGCGTGGCTGGCGCTGTGCGCCGCGGCCGTCGCGGCGGATGCCGCGGCGGCGGCCGACCCGCGCGCGCTCCGGGTGGTGCGCGATCTGCCCGCGCGCGTCCGCCTCGGCGAGCAGACGACGGCCGTGCTGCGTCTGGTCAACACCGGAGCACGCCGGCTGCACGGGCGTGCACGCGACGGATGGCAGCCGACCGCAGGCGCGCCATCCGACCGCATCCCGATCGACGTGCCGGCCGGCGAGTCGCGCGCCTACCGCGTTCCGCTCCTCCCCCGGCGCCGCGGAGAGCTGCGCACCGAGTTCGCGGTCGTCCGGTCGGCCGGACCGCTGGGCCTCGCGGGGCGGCAGCGCGTGCTGCCCGCTGCAGGGGCCATCCGCGTGCTGCCGCCGTTCACGAGCCGACGGCATCTGGCGAGCCGCGTGGCGCGGTTGCGCGAGCTCGACGGCAGCACGAGCGTGCAGGTGCGCGGGCAGGGCACGGAGTTCGACTCGCTGCGCGAGTACGTGCGCGGCGACGACGTGCGCTCGATCGACTGGCGGGCGACCGCGCGCGCCGCGACGACGATGCTGCGCACGTGGCGTCCCGAACGCGACCGTCACGTCGTCATCGTCATCGACTCGGGGCGGACGGCCGCGGCCCGCGTCGGCGACGGCACCCGCCTCGATGCCGCGTTCGAGGCCGCGCTGCTGCTCGCCGCGCTCGCGCAGCGGGCGGGCGATCACGTGCACGTCATCGCGTTCGACCGGCTCGTGCGCGCCAGGGTGACGGGCGTCGACGGCCCGGCGCTCCTGCCCGAGCTCGTCGACGCGCTCGCGTCCGTCGACGCGCAGCTCATCGACACCGACTGGGATGCCGCGCTCGCCCAGGCGCGCCGACTCCATCCCCGGCCGTCCCTGCTCGTGCTGCTGACGGCGCAGGAGTCGGAGGACGCGTCGCGCGGGTTCCTGGGCGCCCTGCCCTCGGTGGTGCGGGCAGGGACCGTCGTGCTCGTCGGCACCGCGACGGATTCGACGCTGGCCGACGCCGCGGCGTCCCGGGGGTCACGCGACGCCTTCTACCGTGCCGCGGGCGCCGAGGCCGCTCTCGCCGCCACCGCGCGCGTGCGCCGTGCGGTGGAGCGCGCGGGCGCTGTCGCCGTCTCGGACACGCCCGACGAGCTCCCGCCCCGCATCGCCGACCGGTACCTCGCCCTCAAACGCGCAGGACGGCTGTAGCCGGCGGCGCCCTCGCCCTCTTGACGATGCCGCCCGTGCACCGCGGTGCACGCTGCGCATGACGATGCCGAGCGCACACGCACCGTCATGCAAGACGGGCACCGCCATGCAGAACGGGCACCAATGCGCACGCGCGGCATCCTCAACGCGCAGCCGCGACGGCTTGCGGCGGCGGTCCCGCCGACGCCCGCCTCGCGCCCGGCACGCTCGCACGACGATGCTCGGCCCGCACCACGGTGCACGCTGTGCACGACGATGCCGAGCGCACACGCACCGTCATGCAGCAGCGGCACCGCCAGGCGAACCCGGCAGCGGCACCACGAGGCGAACCGGGCATCGGCACGGACGCCCGGCACCCGCGCCCGGCACCGCTGTGCCCAGCGGTACAGCACCGACGCGATGCGCATCGCGTCAGACGCAGCGGGCCGGCCTCGGGAGGTCCCGAGGCCGGCCTGCCGCTGATGCCGCGCCTACTTCAGGTCGAAGCGGTCGAGCTCCGTGACCTTCGTCCACGCCTTGACGAAGTCGGCGACGAACTTGCCTGCGGCGTCGTCGGAGGCGTAGACCTCGGCGAGCGCGCGCAGCTCCGAGTTCGAGCCGAAGACGAGGTCGACGCGCGTGCCGCGGCCGAACACCTCGCCGGTCTCGTCGACCGTCGCCTCGAACGCGTGCTTGCCCGGGTCGAGCGGCCGCCACGTCTTGCCGAGGTCGAGCAGGTTCACGAAGAAGTCGTTCGTGAGCACGCCGGGGCGGTCGGTGAAGACGCCGTAGGCGGAGCCATCCCAGTTCGCACCGAGCACCCGCAGCCCGCCGACGAGCACGGTCGTCTCCGGCGCGCTCAGCGTGAGCAGGTTCGCCTTGTCGACGAGCAGGTACTCGGCGGGGAGCGTCGCGTCGGGACCCGCGTAGTTGCGGAAGCCGTCGGCGATGGGCTCGAGGAACGCGAAGGAGTCGACGTCGGTCTGCTCCTGCGTCGCGTCGACGCGACCGGGACGGAACGGCACCTCGACCTCGACCCCCGCGTCCGCTGCGGCCTTCTCGACGGCCGCGTTTCCGGCGAGCACGATGAGGTCGGCGAGCGAGACCCGCTTGCCGCCCTGCTCGAACTCCGCCTTCACGATCTCGAGCGCGGCGATCGCCGTCTGCAGCTGCGGCGGGTTGTTGACCGCCCAGTCCTTCTGCGGGGCGAGCCGGATGCGCGCGCCGTTGACGCCTCCGCGCTTGTCTCCCCCGCGGAAGGTGGATGCCGCCGCCCACGTCGTCGAGACGAGCTGCGACACCGTGAGGCCGGTCGCGAGGATGCGCTCCTTGAGCGCCTTCGCGTCCGCCGCGTCGATGAGCTCGTGGTCCACCGCCGGAAGCGGGTCCTGCCAGATGAGGTCCTCCGCGGGCACCTCGGGGCCGAGGTAGCGCGCCTTGGGGCCCATGTCGCGGTGCGTGAGCTTGAACCAGGCACGTGCGAAGGCGTCGCTGAACGCGTCCTGGTCGTCGCGGAAGCGGCGCGAGATCTCGTCGAAAGACGGGTCCATGCGCAGGGCGAGGTCGGTCGTGAGCATGCGCGGCTCGCGCTTGCCGTCGGAGTGCGCCAGCGGCACCATGTCGCTGCCGCCGCCGTCCTTCGGGCGCCACTGCTTGGCGCCGGCGGGGCTCTCCATGAGCTCCCACTCGTAGCCGTAGAGGATGTGGAAGAACTCGTTGTCCCAGCGGGTGGGGTGGTACGTCCACGTCACCTCGAGGCCCGACGTGATGGTGTCGTCGCCCTTGCCCGTGCCGTGCGCGTTCTTCCAGCCGAAGCCCTGCTCCTCGATCGACGCGCCCTCGGGGTCGGCGCCGACGTGCGAGTCTGGCGCGGCGCCGTGCGTCTTGCCGAAGGTGTGGCCGCCCGCGATGAGGGCGACCGTCTCGTCGTCCTCCATGCCCATGCGGCGGAAGGTGGTGCGGATGTCGTCGGCCGCGGCGAGCGGGTCGGGCACGCCCTCCGGCCCCTCCGGGTTGACGTAGATGAGGCCCATGTGGGTCGCGGCGAGCGGCTTCTCGAGCTCGCGGTCGCCCGAGAAGCGCTTGTCGCTGCCGAGCCAGATCTTCTCGCCGCCCCAGTAGACGTCGTCCTCGGGCTCCCAGACGTCGGCGCGGCCGCCCGCGAAGCCGAAGGTCTTGAGGCCCATCGTCTCGAGCGCGACGTTGCCGGCGAGGATCATGAGGTCGGCCCACGACAGGCTCTTGCCGTACTTCTTCTTGACCGGCCACAGCACGCGGCGCGCCTTGTCGAGGTTGCCGTTGTCGGGCCAGCTGTTGAGCGGAGCGAACCGCTGCTGGCCGGCTCCGGCGCCGCCGCGGCCATCGGTCGCGCGGTAGGTGCCCGCGCTGTGCCACGCCATGCGGATGATGAGCGGGCCGTAGTGCCCGAAGTCGGCCGGCCACCACGGCTGCGAGGTCGTGAGCGTCTCGGCGATGTCCGCCTTGACCGCGGCGAGGTCGAGCGCCGAGAACGCCTCCGCGTAGTCGAAGCCCTCGTCGCCGAACGGGTCGGAGACGGCGGGGTTCTTCGCGAGGAGCTTGAGGTTGAGGCGCTCAGGCCACCACTGGCGGTTCGCGTCGCCCTGCGTGGGGTGCGCGAGACGGCCGGCGGGCTCGGCGGGGACGTCGTCGCCGGGGAGGCGCGTGGTGTCGTCGGCCGGCGTGCCGTCGTGGATGACGGGGCATCCGTCCATGGGGTCGCTGCTCATGATCGTCCTTTCAGGGTCGGTCAGGGTCGGAAGGTGGTCGGGAGTCGACGGCCGCCGCGCAGTCGGGGCAGAGACCCCAGAACGTGACCTCGGCGACCTGGATGCGGAAGCCCGTGTCGTGCGCGGGGTGGAGGCAGGGCGCGTCGCCGACGATGCAGTCGATGTCGTCCACGCGCCCGCACGAGGTGCAGACGACATGGTGGTGGTTGTCGCCCACGCGCAGCTCGAAGAGGCCCGGCTGGCCGCTCGGCTCGATCCGCCGGGCGAGACCCGCGTCGACGAAGTCGCCGAGCACGTTGTAGACCGCCTGCAGGCTCGTGCCGGGGATGGTCGCACGCACCCGCTCGAAGATCTCATCCGCGCGCGCATGGGGAAGGCCTGCGAGCGCGTCGTAGGCGGCCCGACGCGGCGCCGTGATGCGCAGACCCGCGCCCCGGATGGCCTCCTCGGCGAGGAGCGGGGCATCGTGCGCGGTCATGTCCCCACCCTATCGTTCTTTTGAATGAATCAAAACGAGGCGTGTCGCCGCGTGACGTCGCGGCACGCGTGCCTCTCCCGCCGCGAGACGCGCCGTGCCACGATGCAGAAAGGGGATCATCCGTCGAGAAGGGACCCGTATGACCGAGAGAACTGTCGCATCGCCGCCGTCCACCGCCTCCCGGCTCACCGCCGAGGCGATCGGGACGTTCCTCCTCGTGTTCGGAGGTGTCGGCACCGCCCTGTTCGCGTCGCACTTCGCGAACGAGGCCGCCGTCTTCGCGCCCGGTGTCGGCTACCTCGCGACCGCCTCCGCCTTCGGGCTGACGGTCGTCGTGGGAGCCGCCGCGTTCGCCGGGGTATCGGGTGCCCACTTCAACCCCGCCGTCACCCTCGGCCTCGCCGCCGCCGGCCGCTTCGCCTGGGCGGACACGTGGAAGTACATCGTCGTGCAGGTGATCGGCGGGGCCGTCGCGACGACGTTCCTCGTGCTGATCGGCCTGTTCGGTCCGTCCGGATGGCTCGAGGAGGCGCAGAACGCCGGCTTCGGCAGTAACGGGTGGGGTCCGCTCTCACCCGGCGGGTTCCAGCTCCCCGCCGTCATCATCACCGAGGTGCTCCTCACCGCGGTCTTCCTCTTCGTCATCCTCGGCTCCACGCACCCCGAGCGAGGGACGACGCTCGCCCCCGTCGCGATCGGGCTGACGCTCGCGCTCATCCACCTCGTCAGCATCCCCGTCGACGGCACGTCCGTGAACCCCGCGCGGTCGATCGCGTCGGCGCTCTACGGCGGCGGAACGGCGCTGGCCCAGCTCTGGGTGTTCCTCGTGTTCCCCGTCGTGGGAGCGCTCATCGCGGGCTACGCCTACCGGGCGGTCTTCGCCGACCGCCCCTGACGGCGCGTGGCCCGGCCCGCGCCGTCAGCGCGCGAGCCGGGCCACGCGCTCGTCGCGCAGGCGCAGCGCGCGCAGCTCGCGCTCGCGCCGGACCGCGACGACGGCGCGGACGAGCACCTCGGGGTGGACGGGCGGAAGCGGCGACACGAACGGCACCACCTCCGCCGCGAGCTCGCGGGCGATGCGCTCGCGTGCCGCGGGGAACATCCGCTCGGCTCCCGCGACGAACTGCGAGAGCCGCCGCGCGGAGCGGTCGGGCAGCCGCGCGACATCGGCGATGCGCGCCCACTCGGCCATCCCCTGCGGGATCGAGAAGTCGGGGGAAGGGAGCGCCGGCGTCCGCGTCCGCTCGCCGTACGTCCCGGCGACGAGATCGCCGAGGCGCTGCGAACGCGGCGTGAAGATGCCGACGAGGAGTGCGACCCCGCCCGCGGTCATGTAGACCTCGAAGACGCCCACGAGGGCGCGGATGAGGGCATGGCGGAAGCCGATGGCCCCGCCGTCCGAGCGCACGACGCGGCCACCCACGGCGAGCTTCCCGAGGCTGCGTCCCTTCGTCACGGTCTCGACGGCCGTCGGCAGGGCGACGAAGAGCAGCACGAGCATCACGACGAGGGCGATCTGCAGCGTCGCCTCGTCGAGCACGCCGGCCTCGAGCATGCTCATCACGGCGAAGGCGAACAGCAGGTACAGCACGGCCGATACGACGATGTCGATGACCGCGCCCACCGCTCTCAGCAGCACTCCGACCGGCTGCACGTCGAGCGCGACGGCCTCTCCCGTGAGCACCTCGTCGTCTCGGATGGCCGCACGGGCGGCGCGCACCGGTGCGGGAGGCGTCGACATGCGTACAGTTAACCAGGTGGACCTCGACGCGCTCACGGCCGCACGTGCCCCCGAGTGGGCGCGCCTCGACGGCTTGTCGAAGCGGCGCGATCTCGCGGGTCCCGAGGTCGACGAGCTCGTCGCGCGCTACCAGGCCGCGTCGGCGGATCTCGCCGACATCAAGACCAGCGCGGGCCGCACGCCCCACGGCGACCATGTCTCGACCATGCTCGGCCGAGCACGGCTGCGACTCACGGGCGCCCCCGAGAACGTGCTGCGGCTGCTCCCCCGCTTCTTCGCCCTTCAGCTGCCCGCGGCGCTGTACCGGCTGCGCTGGACGACGCTCGTCGTCGCCGTGGTGTTCATCGCGACCGTCGTCCTCGTCGCGACGTGGGCATCGGCCGATCCGGCGCTCATGGCCGCGCTGGGGCCCGAGGCGCAGCTCCAGCAGTACGCCGACGAGCAGTTCGCGCAGTACTACACGGAGAACCCCGCCGCCGTGTTCGCGGGCATGGTGTGGACGAACAACGCCTGGATCGCGGCGCAGTGCGTGCTGTTCGGCGTGACGGGGATCTTCCCCGTGTACGTGCTCATGCAGAACGCCATCGGGCTCGGCACGTCGGCGGCCGTCATGTTCGCCTTCGACCGCGGAGACGTGTTCGTGCTGTACATCCTCCCGCACGGTCTGCTCGAGATGACGAGCATCTTCGTCGCGGGAGCGGCCGGCCTGCACATCTTCTGGGCGATCGTCGCTCCGGGGCCGCGCACGCGGCTCGCGGCGCTCGCGGATGCGGGCCTCTCGCTCGCCACCGTCGCGATCGGGCTCGTCTTCGCCCTCGCGCTCTCCGGCGTCGTGGAGGGGTTCGTGACGGGGCAGCCGTGGCCCTGGTGGCTCAAGATCGGGCTCGGGGCGATCGCGCTCGGCGTGTTCCTGGCCTACATGCTCGTCGTCGGCCGACGTGCGTCGCGATCGGGTGAGACGGGCGGGCTCACGGAGTACGAGGCCGGCACCCCGCGACTGGTCGCAGGCTAGCGCCGCGGCCCTTGGCAGAAGCGGAGCGGAACCGTCTAGGCGCGCAGGGTCTCGTGCCGTACGACGACCCATCCCTGCGGAACGGAGAGGCGATCGGTGTGCGACGCGCACAGGTCGTGCGCGTGCGGATCGGACTGCGCACCCAGCGGGCCCACGGCCGCCATCTTGTCCGTGTAGTCGTACGTCATGGTCGCGACGGCCTCGCGGGTGCAGCCCACCTTCGAACACTGTCTCTCGCGCATCGCCCCCACCCTAGTCAGTGCGGAGGGTGCGCCCCGCCGCGGCGCGCAGGGCGGGCCGTAAGCTGGATCGCATGAAGTGGTGGAACCGTCCTCCGAAGCCCGTCCCCGCGCGGGCGACGGCCCGCCACGGACGCCACGGCCGCACGGGTCGCAGCTCCATCGTCCGTCCGCCCCTCCCGCCCGTCGACACGCGCTACGAGCGCTTCGACGTCGCCGTCGGATCGGCCGCGGAGTACCTGCGGGGGGCCTGGCCGGAACTGCGCGACGTGAGCTTCGAGATCGCCGGTGTGCCGTCGGCACCCGACGAGGACGGCGTCCCGCGGTGGCGCATCGATCGCGAGGCGCGACGCATCGTCCTCTTCCGCATCCCCGTCGAGCGGCTCAGCCGCATCCACGGCGACGAGTTCCCCCGGGCAGACGACTTCCACCGTCGGCTCATCATCGAGGGGGCCGTCTTCCGCGCGGCCGCCGACTACCTCGACCGCGATCCGTGGGATCTGGCGCCCGACCGCTACCGCTGGTACTGACCCGTCACGGGTAGACGACGACGGGCGGCGGCGACGCGGGGTCCTGGTCGACGGGGAGCGAGGCGAGCGACGACGCGTCGGCGAAGCCGACGGACGCGTGCACCCCCGTCTCGCCGGCGTCGAACGTGTAGACGGCCGCGCCTTCCAACCCGACCGACACGGACGAGCCCGCCGCGACGTCGACGACCTGCTCGCCGCCCTCGCCCGTGACGACGACGGTCGTGTCGACGTCCCGCGTGTTGGCGATCTCGAGCCGCGGCGAGGGCCCGTCGGGCACGGCGACGAGCGTCTCCCCCGTGATCTCGGGCGCCGCCGCGTACCAGGCGAAGTCGGACCCCTCGCCGAACCCCGTCGTCTGCCAGGCCGCCGCGACGAGCGGCACATCGGAATCCACCCGCACGGTGTAGCGGCCGGCGGGGAGGCCGCCCAGATCGACGGAGAGCGGCTGGTCGGCGGTGAGGACCACGTCCTCCGGCTCACGGGCGTCCGTCCCGTCCTCGCCGACGACCCTGAGGGTCGCGGTCGCGTCGCTCGTCGACAGGAGCCGGACGAGCCCGGCGGGGTTCTCCCCCGACGCCGCCTCGTCGGTGACCGCGACGCCCGGCATGACCTGCTCGAGCGCGGGCGTCGTCGACGGCTGCAGGTCGATGCCTCCCGGGACGAGCGTGCGGACGATGCTCGATTGCAGGGTGACGCGGACGGGCGCGCCCGTCGCCTCGATCCGCACGACGGGCGACGCCTCGCCGCCCGCGACGGACGCGAGGGGCAGCACGGTCTGGGTGCCGGCGGGAACCGCGATCGCGTCGGCGCCCGCCGGCGTGGTGACGCCGTCCACGCCGTACACGTCGAGGGAGACGACCGCGTTCACCTCCGTGGGATTGGCGATGAGGAGGAGCCCGGTCGACCCCGTCGCGACGTCGCCGCCGACGATCCACGACTCCATCTGCGGCGCGCGGCACTCCGAGGCCGCGTACCCCGCGAGATCGCCGTACGACGCCGACACCGACGAGGCCGCCGCGATGGCCACCGCGTCGCGGCCGTCCGGCAGCTGCGAGAGCAGCGGCGCCGTCGCGTCCGCCACGCCGGGGATGGCGAGGGTCGACTCCGCGGGGGTGCCGCCGCCCTCCGCACCGGACACGACGGAGGCATCCGCCGCGACGCTCACGGCCGAGGCGTCCTCGGCCGTGCGCCCCACGGCCAGGAGAGGACCGTCGCAGGCGAGCAGCACCTCGGCGGGCGCGGGCTCGACCGACACGGTCGCGGCCGAGGTCGAGACGGAGGGCCACGGCACGGCGCCGGCCCCCAGCGCGACGGCCGCGACGGAGGCCGCCGACACGAGGGCGCCGATCCCGATCCGGATGGCCGTGGTCGTGCGGGTCATGACGCCTCCTCGTATCCCGCGCCCAGCACGCGCGTCTTCCCGCGCACCGCCCGGTGCGACGCCGAGGTGGGGACGGCGAGGAGCAGGGCGACCGCGAGGGCGACGAGCTGGACCAGGACGACCGTGCGCGCGGTCGACTCCTGCTCGGCGGTCATGGCCGCCCGTTCGGCGCCCGATTCCTCCCGTACGGCGTCTTCGATCACCCACAGCACCCCGCGGCTCGTCTCCCCCGCGCGGACGAAGCCCGCCCGCTGATCGAGCTCCGTGGCGGACGTGAGCCGCAGCACGCGCGCCGCGTCGCTCTCCTCGGACGGCGCCGCGAGGAGGACGAACCGGATGCCGTCGGCCGCGAGGAGCGCCGGGACATCCGTCGACGCACCCGAGACCAGGTCCGCCGCGAGCTCGGCGACCTCCTCGTCGTGCTCGCCGAGCGCCCGCTGCGTGGTCTGGAGGGTCGACTGGCCGCCGAGGGTCTCGCTCGCTCCCCAGACGACCTCGGCCGAGAGCCCGCCGTCGGGCTGCGGCGTCAGCACGAGGGTCGCCGACGCGTCGTCGCCCGCCGCGAGCGCAGCGACGTACGCCGGGAGGGTCGATCCGCCGCCGTCGTGGAGCGCGGCATCGCCTCGGTGCACCGCGGTGAGCGCCGGGAGGGCGACGACGGCCACGCAGACGGTGGCGGCGACGGCCCACGTGGCCTTGAGCGGGCGCGGCGCCGCGCCCGTGTCGAGGGCGGCGGCGGCCGCGCCGATGAGGGCGAGCCAGGCGAGCGCGATGCCGCTGCCCGGCCACACGGCCACCGGCTGCGACTGGTCCAGCGACACCTGCACGCCCACGGCGGCGTAGGCGGTGGCGAGGCCGAGGACCGCGACGACGACGAGGCCCGTGCCGACCCGCCAGCGCCGTGTCAGCGGCGCGGCGAGGGCGGCGAGGGCGAGGGGCGCGAGGAGGATCGGAACCCACCATGTCGACGGGCCGAGCCCGAGCTGCTCGAGGAGCGAGCCCCATCCGCCCGGGTCGTCCGTCGGGAACCCGAGGGCGGCGCGCCACCGCTCTGCGATGTCGAGCGACGGCCCCGCCCAGGGCGAGCCGGGATCGGCCGCGAGCGCCCACGGCGTGCCGCGGTCGAGCTGCGCGAGGGCGAGCGGGAGGAACAGCGCGACGGCGGGCACGGCCGTCCACACGACGCGGGCGATCCCGCGCGGGCGCAGAGCGGCGGTCAGGAGGAGCGCCATCAGCCACACGAGCGCGAGCGCGGGGATGAGCGAGGGCGCGCACGCGACGACGGCCGCGAGGAGGAGGGACGCGCTCCCCGCGGCTCCCCAGGACCGGTGTGCCGCCGCGGCGGCGAAGAGCAGCCAGGGCAGCAGGAGGTGCAGGAGGACGGCGGAGGGGCGCGGGTCGACGAGGGCCGACAGGAGCGTCGGCGACAGCGCCCAGAGGATCGCGGCGCAGGCCCGCAGACCCGACCGCGTCGTCACGCGCGTGGCCGCGAACCAGGCGCCCAGCGCGGCGAGCGGGAGGGCGAGCAGCCACAGGGCGAGGAGCGCGAACGACGGGGATGCGGGTGCGAGGGATCCGACGACGGCGACGACGGCGGCGAACGGGTCGGCCGGCGAGACGGTGTGGAGCCCGATCTCGCGCAGCCCGTAGGCGGCCGCACCCCACAGGCCAGCGACGGAGTCGTGGAGCGGCAGGAGAGCGCCCCCTGCGACGCCGTCCCACGAGAGCAGGGCGAGGAACGCCGCGATCGACACGACGAGGGCGCCGAGCACGACCCACGCTCCCCCGCCGCTGAAGAAGCGCAGCTCCCGGCGGACCACGGGGGACGCATGCGGCTCGTGCCGTTCGCGCAGCTGCTCCCTGCCGATACGGAGCGGCTCGACGCTGGCCCATGACGCGCGGCGGCTGCGTCGGATGCGGCGCCGCGACCGCGCGACGCCCCGCACGCGCGCCATCGCGACGACGGCGGCCGCCCACTCCGCCGGCACGTGACCCGGGTTCTTCGCGACGAGGTGCACGACCGTGCGCCACAGCGCGAGAGGAAGGAGCGAGAGCCAGTGGAGCGCGACGGCCCACGCGGGTGCGTACGAGAGGCGCCGATGCAGCTGCGCCTGACGCGTCAGGTACGCCGCGGCCGACGGCCGGCGCCGAGACGGCGCGCGGACGGCGAGGCGCGCGGCGGGCACGAGGGCGACACGATGCCCGGCGAGGTGCGCGCGGACGCCCATGTCGAGACCCTCGTCGACGCCGAGGAGCGACCGGTCGGGAGCGAGGGCCGAGAAGACCTCGCCGCGCACGAGCATGCCGCGCACGTCGGCACCGAGCACGTCGTCGCGGCTGTCGAACTGCCCCTGGTCGAACTCGCCGTCCGCGAGCTCGACCGCTCGTCCCAGGCGGGTCATGGTCTGGCCGAGCGAGACGATCCGGTCGGCGTCGTCCTCGTCGACGAGCTTGGGGGCGGCGATCGCGATCGACGGGCCGCGCTCCAGCTCCGCGGAGAGGGCGGCGAGCGCCCCGGGATGCGGCGCCGCGTCGTGGGAGAGGAGCCACACGGCGGCGCCCGGCGACACGCGGCGCACGGCGTAGTCGACAGCGGCGGCGAACGTCGTCGTCGCGGACGCCTCGATGACGCCCTCGGCTCCCGAGGAGTCCAGGAGCGCACGCACGGGGGCCGTCGGGCCGCACACGACGATCGTGAGCGCGTCGGCGGGGCGCGTCTGCGCCCGGACGGACGCGAGGGTTCGCTCGAGGACGGGAGCGGCTTCCGGCGAGGTGCGCGCGACGAGGACGGCGTGGACTGCGGCAGGCATGACCCGCACAGCCTAAGCCGCCGTCCCTCCGGGCCCGACGACGCGCACGGCGCGGCGGCGGATTCTCAGGCGCGGCGCTTGAGCTTGCGGCGCTCGCGCTCGCTGAGCCCGCCCCAGATGCCGAAGCGCTCGTCGTTCTGCAGCGCGTAGTCGAGGCACTGGGCGCGGACGTCGCACGAGGAGCAGATGCGCTTGGCGTCGCGCGTCGACCCGCCCTTCTCGGGGAAGAACGCCTCGGGGTCGGTCTGCGCGCACAGGGCGTCGCTCTGCCATCCGAGGGTGCCCTCGTCGACGTCCTCCGTCGTCCTGACCCCGGGGACTCCGAGGTCTACCGGGTCGACGAACCAGTCGTCGGGAACTCCGGATCGGTACTGCGATGCCGCCATCGTCGCTCTCCCACCCCTCGTCGATCCCCCTGCGGGCAACTCGTGCACCTAATTACAACCGTGTGATTCGCTGAGGTCAAGTCGCGGATCGTAAACCCTGAAGGAGTGATCGAAGGTTCACCGGGCGTGTCGGCGTGTCGGGTGCCGCCTCAGGCAGCTCCCCCGGGCTCCGCCGCGAAGACCTCCCCGTCTCCTGTGAACCGCAGCTCCTCCGTGCCGGGCGTGGCGAACAGCGCCTGACCGGGCTCGAGCACGACGCTCTCGCTCCCGGTCGAGACCGTCACGGCTCCCGCGGTCGCGACCACGACGGTCGCGCCCGTCGGCCGGAGGATCGACTCGTCGCCCTCGCCGACCCGTGCGCGCAGCAGCCGGAAGTCGTCGACCGGAACGGGGAAGGACTCGATCCCCCGGCTGCCGTGGTCGATCGCGACGGGGAGCACGACGGGGACGGGACCCGGTGTCGGATCGACGATCGAGAGCAGCTCGGGCACGTCGATGCGCTTGGGAGTGAGTCCTCCGCGGAGCACGTTGTCGCTCGCGGCCATGAGCTCCACCCCGAGCCCCGACACGTAGGCGTGCAGCTGGCCCGCCCCGAGGAAGAGCCCCTCGCCGCGACGGAGCGGCACGTAGTTCATGAGGAGCGCCACGACGACGCCCGCATCGCCCGGGTAGATGGCCGCGACGCGTCGGGCGTTCGCGAGCTCCGCAGCGAACTCGGTCGACTGCGCCGACTCGAGCGCGGCGATGATCGCGGCGACCGTGTCGGAGCCGTCTCCGCCCAGCAGCCAGCCGAGCGCCCCGCGCACTCCCTCGGCGTCGACGAGGCGCTCGCGCAGGGGCGCCGTGGCCGGGCCGATCGCGTCGAGCAGGCGGTGCGTCGCGTCGAGCTCGCGCAGACCGCAGAGGGCCTCGAAGTGCTCGCTGAGGGCGACGATGATCTCGGGCTTGTGGTTGTCGTCGACGTAGTTGCGCGCGGTGCCGTCGGCGAGTCCGCTCTCCCGTGCGAAGCCCTCGCGCGCCTGCTGACGGGTCGGATGGACCTGGATCGACAGCGGGGAGCCTGCCGCGAGCAGCTTCAGCAGGTACGGGAGGCGTCCGCCCGGCAGCGAGACGCCCTGGTCGGCGAGCCATGCGCCGAGCGTGCGGCCGTCCGGCGTCTCCGCGGGGTCGGAGGGATGGTCACCGAACCACACCTCTGCTTCCGGCCCCTCGGCGGGGTCCCGTCCCTCGAGCGCGGCGAGCAGTGTCCGGGAGCCCCACGCATAGTCGCGCGGCGCGTTTCGCAGGCGTACGATCACGGCTCCCACCCTAGGGCGTGGCGGCACGGCGTGACGGTAGCCTGGTCCGCGATGACGCAGCTCAGCCGCCATCCGATCGCGGACCCGCCCACCGCGCCGGAGCGCGAGACGACAGGCCACCTGCTGCTGCGCGCCTACGCGACGCTCGTGGTCTTCTCGGCGCTCGCGCACTCGTCCTGGTACAACCTGCTCGGCCCTGCCGGGGCGGCGGGCGTGCTCGCGACGCTGACGCTGTGCACGGCCGCCGTCTGGGTCCCGCGGCTGCGTCCGTCGCGGCGGAAGAGCGCCTACCCGTGGCGCCGCCTCCCCTGGCTCGCACTCGTGTACGCGGCCCTCGCCCTCGCGTCGCTGCTGTGGTCGCAGTGGCCGGTCACCACGGCGATCACCTGGGCGCTCCTCGTCGGCACGACGCTGCAGGCGCTCTTCCTCGCCGACGTGCTGACCTGGCGCGAGCTGCTGCGCTGTCTCGAGCTCGCCCTGCGGTGGGTCGTCGCGCTGTCGCTCGCGATGGAGCTGTGGGTCGCCTGGCGCGGATCGCCGCTGCTCCCGAACTTCTCCGACGCGCCGGCCGACCCCGACCCGCACTGGTACTGGATCCGCGGCAACCTCTTCGACGGTCTGCTCCACGGCGGGCGGCTGCAGGGCGTCGTGGGCAACTCGAACCTGCTCGGCATCCTCTGCCTGCTCGCCGTGATCGTCTTCGGCCTGCGCCTCGCCGAGCGTGCGCCCGGGCTCGTCATGCGGGGGGTGTGGACGGCCGCCGCCGTCTGGCTGCTGCTGCGCGCGGGGTCGGCGACCACCTTCGCGGCGGGCGCCGTCGTCGCCGCCGTGCTCGCCGCGGCGCTGCTCATGCGGCGCGCCGAGGGGCCGGGGGCGCGCACGCGCCTCTACGCGCTGTTCGCGCTCGTCGGGGCGGGGGGCATCGCGGTGACGGTGCTGCTGCGCGACCGCCTGCTCGACCTCGTCGGCCGCGGCGGCGACCTCACGGGCCGCGCGGAGATCTGGCAGGCCGTGCTCGAGCGCGCCGCCACCCGTCCCGTGGCCGGCAACGGCTTCGCGTCGCCGTGGCTGCCGTGGGACACCGCCTTCGCCGGCTGGATCACCGACCACGGGATCACCGTCTTCCACGCGCACGACATGTGGCTCGACGTCCTCCTCCAGCTCGGCGTCGTGGGCGTGGTCGTCGTCGCCGGAGTGTTCGCGGCCCTCGCATGGCGGGCCTGGTTCTTCGCGGTCGACCGCCCCCGCTGGGACCTGCGGGCAGACCGCCCCTACCAGGCGGTGTCGCTTCTGCCGATCCTCGTCACGGCGATGCTGCTCGTGCAGGGGATCACCGAATCGGGGCCGATCATGCTCTGGGGCTGGCTGCTCGTGGTGACGCTGTCGTCCCGCATCAAGACGGCGCCGCTCGTCGACGTGCAGGCCGACGCCTCGTCGGCGCCCGAGCGGCGGACCCGTCGCGGATGACCAACCCCTACTCGCCCGTCCGCCTCGCGTTGCGGATGCTCCGCACGGCCGACATGGCGCGCGCCTACACGATCGCGGCGCTGCTGGCCGTCTTCGGCGCGCACGTCGTGGAGCGCACGGCAGGCGCCGTCGCCCTCGGCACGATCATGACCCTCCTCGTCGCACTGGGCGCGGCCATCCTGTTCGCCCGCCGACGCGAGCTGAGGGTGCTCTCGATCGCGCCGACGGGACTCGTCGCCTTCGTGCTGTGGGCCCTCGTCTCGACGATCTGGTCGGGCGACGACGACGCCACGCCGAGCGGATGGCTGTCGATGCTCGGCTACGGGTTCGTCGCGGTCGTCATCGCGCACGTGCGCGACACCCTGCAGACCGTGCGTGCGCTCGGCGACGTGCTGAGGGGGCTGCTCGCCGCGTCGCTCGCCGTCGAGATCCTCTCCGGCATCCTCCTCGACATGCCGTTCCCGTTCCTCGGCATCGCCGGCGAGATCGCGAACGGCGGCCCCGTGCAGGGGCTGTTCGGGACGCGCAACATGCTCGGTTTCGTCGCGGTGGTGGCGCTCGTGACCTTCCTCGTCGAGTGGCGTACGCAGTCGGTTCCGACGCAGACGGCGGTGTTCTCCATCTCGCTCGCCGCCGTGCTCGCGGTGCTCTCCGCCTCGCCCACGGCCGTCGTCCTCGCGCTCTCGGTCACCCTCGCACTCCTCGCCCTCGCCACCGTGCGCCGCACGCGGCCCGCGCGCCGGCGCGCCGTGCAGTGGACCCTCGCGACCGCGGTCGTGGCGGGGCTCGCGATCGCCTACGCGCTGCGCCACCCGATCCTGCGGTGGCTCGATGCGACGGCCGGGTTCTCGCTGCGCGCCGACCTCTGGAACAGCATCCTCACGTGGGTGTCGAACCGGCCCATCCAGGGATACGGATGGCGCGGCGACTGGGACGCGGGCGCGTACCCCATGAACGTCATCAACTTCTACCTCGGCGAGTCTCACCGCTCGGCGCTCAACGCGTTCTTCGACGTGCTGCTGCAGCTCGGCTGGATCGGGCTCGTCCTGTTCGCGTCGCTGTGCGCGATCGCGTTCGTGCGGTCGTGGCTCGTCGCGAGCGAGCGCCGCTCCACGGTGTACGCCTGGACGCCGGCCGTGCTCGTCGCGCTCCTCGTCGACTCGATGTTCGAGAGCTTCACGCTGCAGGGCATCGGCTGGGTGCTGCTCGTGCTGTGCGCCGTGCGGGCCGGGCAGTCCCGCTCCTGGCGAGAGACGCTCGATCTGGCGGCGAGCGGGGGCGAATCCCAGCAACCGCTGGGACCCGCGCGATAGGCTCGTCGGCGGCCCGGCACCCCGGCGCCGATCCGTCTCGCATCCGGAGCTCCGCCGTGGCACACGTCCTCCAGAGCGTGGTCTTCCCCCTCGACCGCGACCCCGACCTGCTCCCCCTCTACGTCGACCCCGAGGTGTGGTCGACGATCGACGAGAAGCCCGTCCGCGTCTCCGAGGTCGCGCACCTCGCCGACGTGCTCGGCCGCACCCGTGCCCGCATCCCCGCAGGCACGCGCGTGTCGTTCGCGACCTACTTCAACGCCTTCCCCGCGTCGTACTGGCAGCACTGGACGAGCGTGCGCGCCATCCGCCTCGCCGTGCGGACGAGCGGCGACGCCACGATCGTCGTCTACCGCTCCACGGGCGAAGCCGCCCAGCAGCGCATCGACACGCGCGACGCGTCCGGCGAGGCCGAGACGGCGTTCGACATCGCGCTGACGCAGTTCGGCGACGGCGGGTGGATCTGGTTCGACGTCGTCGCCGGCGCCGAGGACGTCGTGCTGGAGGGCGGCGAGTGGACGACCGAGCAGGAGCCCGTCCGCGCCGGCAAGGCCTCGCTCGGGGTGACGACCTACAACAAGCCGGACTACTGCGTGGCCACCCTCGCCGCGCTCGCCGACGCGCCCGAGGTGCTCGAGCTCGTCGACCGCGTCTTCATCGTCGACCAGGGCACGCAGAAGGTGCGCGACGAGGGCGGCTTCGACGCCGTGGCCGCCGCGCTCGGCGAGCAGCTGCAGATCGTCGAGCAGCCGAACCTCGGCGGCTCCGGCGGGTTCGCCCGCGCCATGCTCGAGACGCTGCAGCGGCCCGAGAGCGACTTCGTCCAGCTGCTCGACGACGACGTGCGCATCGAGCCGGAGTCGATCCGGCGCTCCATCACGTTCGGCCGCTACGCGACGAAGCCCGTGCTCGTGGGCGCGCACATGTTCGACCTCCTCAACCGGCCGCGGCTGCACGCCTGGGCCGAGGTCGTCGACGAGGCCCCCTTCATGTGGCGCAACCTCTATCAGGAGGAGATGCCGCACGACTTCCGGCAGGCGAACATCCGGCAGACCCCGCTCCTGCACAAGCGCATGGACGCGGACTACAACGGCTGGTGGATGTGCCTCATCCCGACCGAGGTCATCCGGGAGGTCGGCCTGTCGCTGCCGGCGTTCATCAAGTGGGACGACGCCGAGTTCTGCCTGCGCGCGGGAGAGGCGGGCTATCCGACGGTCTCCCTGCCCGGCGCGGCGCTCTGGCACGTGTCGTGGATCGGCAAGGACGACTCGATCGACTGGCAGGCGTACTTCCACGCCCGCAACCGCATCGTGGCGGGTCTCCTGCACTCGGGGGCGCCGCGCGGCGGCATGCTCATCCGGCACTCGCGCCGCGTCGACCTCAAGCACCTCATGATGATGCAGTACTACCCCGTGGCGCTGCGCAACCGCGCCCTCCGCGACGTGCTGCGGGGGCCCCGGCACCTCGCCGAGAACATCGCCACGGCGATGCCGGAGGCGCGGGCGCTCGCGGCGCGGTTCCCCGAGACCGTCGTCCATCGCGATCCCGACGTCGTCGTGCGCTCGCGGCACGGCCGGCGCGTCTTCCCGCTCCTGCGCCGGCACGAGTTCGACAGCCCGACTGGATGGCGTCTCGCGCTCTTCACGGCGAAGACGCTCGTCGCGCACTGGCTGCGCGAGCCCGCCCCGGAGAACGTCGCGCAGCCCGAGGTCGAGTTCAGCAAGAGCGATGCGCACTGGTGGCGGGTCCCCTCCCACGACTCCGCCATCGTCAGCGCGGCGGACGGCTCGGGCAAGAACGTCTACACGCGCGATCGGCTGCTGTACCGCCGCATGCTGCTCGACTCCGTCCGGCTGCACGCGCGGCTGAGGCGCGAGTGGCCGCGTCTGCAGAAGCAGTACCGCGACGCCCTGCCCGACCTCGTCTCCGAGCAGTCGTGGCGCACGATCTTCGGGAGCCAGGCATGAGCGCATCCGCATCGCCCGTCGAGCAGACCTACGACCCGTCCGCGTTCGATCCCGCGACGGCGACGATCGTCGTCGTCACGTACAACCGGTCGCACCTCCTGTCGAAGCTGCTCGTGTCCATCCGCGACATGGACCCGAAGCCGGGCCACGTCGTGATCGTCGACAACGCGTCGGCGGACGACACCACGGAGGTCGTGGAGTCGTTCCGCTCGTCGATCGGCACCGAGATCGTCTACCGCCGTCTCGACGAGAACACGGGAGGCTCCGGCGGATTTAGCGCGGGCATGGAGACGGCGTACGAGCTGGGCTCGACGTGGATCTGGCTCATGGACGACGACGTCGAGGTGCTGCCGGACGGCCTCGCGCGGATGGGCGTGTGGGCGCCGCGGTTCCAGAGCATCCAGGGCCGCCGCTACGACTACGACGGCAGCGAGTTCTACTGGCAGTACCGGCTGTCGATCCCGCTGGGCATCCCCATCCCCTTCGCGCCGGCGGGCTTCGACGCGACGGGCTACCGCGAGATGAACTCGGGCTGCTTCGAGGGCATGTTCATCCACCGCGACATCGTGCAGAAGGTCGGCCTCCCCGACCCCCGCTTCTTCATCTACTGGGACGACTCGGTGTACGGATGGCTCGCGTCGCTGCACACGACGAGCGCGATCGTCAACGAGTTCGTGCTTCGCCGCACGCGCGAGATCAAGCAGTGGGACATGGGTGTGCGCCATCTGAACGCCTCCAGCAACGCGTACCGCTACTACATCATGCGCAACCGCGGCATCATGCGGCACTACTTCGCCGCGCACGGCGCCTACCGCCCCGCGCTGTTCGCGCTGGGCACGGCGCTGACGTTCGCGAAGGAGCTCATCCGGCTCATCGCCGTGGAGCGCACCGTGCGCGGCACGAGCAACCTGTTCCGCGGCATGCGCGACGGTCGCCGGATCGCGCGCGACCGCTCGTGGCGCACCATGCCGCCGCTGGCGGACGGCCAGAACGGAGAGTGAGCACGTGCTGACGGTCGGCGAGGACGCGACCATCGACTCGTCGGTGCGGATGCTGCACAAGGACACGGAGATCGTGGTGGGCGCTCGCTCCCGCCTGTACCGCGGCTGCGAGGTCACCGGGCCGGTCGTGATCGGCGAGGACGTCTTCGTCAACCGCGACGCCTACATCCGCCCGGGCACCAGCCTCGGCGACAGGGTGAACGTCGGCCCGTTCACGCGACTCATCACCGACACCCACGATCTGGGGCCGCACGAACGACGGGCCGGCCGCGTCCGTCACGACCCGATCGTCATCGGCGAGGGGACGTGGATCGGCGCCGCCGTCACGATCGTCGGCGGCGTCACGGTCGGAGCAGGGTGCGTCATCGCGGCCGGCGCCGTCGTCACGGAGGATGTGCCGGATGACGTCCTCGTCGGCGGCGTCCCCGCGAGGATCCTCCGCCGGCTCGACTGAGCGTCAGAGTTCGCCCGGAGCGCGGACCTGCTCGTCGATCTGATCCAGCACCTCGTTCGCCCGCGGCGATCGGCGATCGCGTGCCGGCGCGTAGACGACGAGCGCGTGGAACGCGTAGCGCGCGACGAACGCGACCGCCAGCGTGATCGCGGCGGCGAGCACGCTGGAGATGTGCCAGGTCTCGACCAGCAGCGCGAGAACGGGGATCCGCACGAGCGCTTCCACGTTGTTGAACGCGAACGACTTCGCGAAGCGCGACCGGCGCCGCGACGCGTCGCCGAGCATCTCGTGGAACACGAAACGCTCCTGCAGCACGAAGTTGCCGATGATCGTCGCCTCGGCGGCGATGGCGGCCGCCCAGAGGTACGGCACGCCGAGCGACGTCAGAAGCCACATGATCGCGAGGTTCGCGACCGCCCCGATCCCGCCGATGACCGCGAACGCCGACATCTTGCCGAACCGGAGCGCAGCGAGCTGAGCGAGGAACCGCACGCCCTGGCGCATCGACGCCTTCGAGGTGCCCGCGTGGCGGGGCGCGAAGTCGAACGGGATCTCGGCGATGCGCAGCTGCTGTCGAGCGAGGATCTCGAGCAGGATCTTGAAGCCGCGAGGCCGCAGACCGACCAGATCGACGCGGCGACGGTCGACCAGGAAGAAGCCCGTCATGGGGTCGGAGCATCCGTGCAGCCGCACAGGGAACATGGCCTTCGTCAGTCCCGTCGTCACCCGGGACACCAGGTTCCGCGTCGCATCGGCGAGCCCCGCGGACGACCCGTCGCGGACGTAGCGGGACGCGACCACCAGATCGGCGTCACCCGCTCGGAACCGCGCGACGAGGCCGGGTACGACCTCCGGCGGGTGCTGGAGGTCGCCGTCCATGACGACGCACACATCGGCCGATGCGGCACGCAGGCCTTCGATGACCGCGCCGCTGAGACCGCCGACCGGCGCGTCCCGATGGATGAGCCGGACGGGGACGGCAGCTGCCGCCGCCGTCGCGAGGACGACAGCGGGCGTACGATCCGTCGAGTCGTCGACGAACAGGATCTCGATCCGCAGCGTGTCCTCGGCGGCCGCCGTCAAGCGGGAGACCAGCTCGACGACGTTCCCCGCCTCATTGAACGTGGGAACGACGACCGTCACGTCGATGTCGGATCTCACCGGCGGGTCTCTCGTCTCTTCGTCGTTTACGCTGTCGGAGGCGCGTCGCCCACGATACCGCAGTCCTCAGACCGGGTTGTCGTCGTTGTAGGCGTCGATGACCTCGTCGATCGGTCCGTCGAGCACGAGTCGGTGCTCGCGGATGTACAGTCCGCGCGTGCAGAAGCGGCGCAGGTCCTTCTCGCTGTGGCTCACGAAGAACAGGGTGCGCCCATCGGCCAGCAGCTCGTCGATGCGCGCGTAGCACTTCGCGCGGAACGCCTTGTCGCCGACCGCCAGCACCTCGTCCACGAGCAGGATGGGCTCATCCAGCTGCGAGACGACGGCGAACGCCAGACGCACCTTCATGCCGTTCGAGAGGTGCTTGTAGGGGGTGTCCTGGAAGTCCTGGAGCTCGGCGAACGCGATGATCCCGTCATAGCGGCGCGCCACCTCTGCGCGGCTCATCCCGTGCAGGCCGGCCGTCAGGCGCACGTTCTCCCGCACCGTGAGATCTCCCACGAACCCGCCCGTGATCTCGATGAGCGGCGCGACCCCCGCGCGCACCTCGACGTCGCCCTCGTCGGCGAGGAGCACGCCGGCGACCAGCTTGAGGAGCGTCGACTTGCCCTGTCCGTTGCGCCCGACGACGCCGATCGCCTCGCCGGGCTGCACCGTGAACGACACGTCGCGCAGCGCCCAGAACTCGCCCTTGGGCATCCGCCGCGATGCGCTCGCGAAGAGCGATTTGATGCTGCGCCGCCCGCGCCGGTTGCGACGGAAGCGCACGCCGAGGCTGTCGACGACGATCGCGGGTGACGGGGCGCTCATCACAGCTCCTTCAGAAGCGGGCGCTCGAGGCGGCGGAAGACGACCATGCCGAGCCCGAGGAAGAGGACGCACATCACGGCGCTCACGACGACGGCGAGCGGGTCCCACTCGCCGGGGAAGAAGCCGGCGCGATAGATGGTGAGGATGCCGGCGAGGGGGTTGAACGCTCCGACCTCACGGAAGACGCCCGGCAGATCATCGATCGAGTAGATGATCGGCGTCGCGTAGAACAGCGCGCGCAGCACGAGGCGCGTGGTGCGTTCGAGGTCGGAGTACAGGACGCACAGGGGCGCGACGATCAGTCCGAGCCCGATGAGCAGGGCGCACTGCATCAGCATCGCGATCGGAAAGAGGACGACCTCCCAACTGAGCTGGGCCCCGCCGAAGACCGCGAAGAGGGCGAGCACGGGGAGCGAGCACACGAACTCGATGCCCTTGCTCAGCACGATGCGGTTC
Source organism: Microbacterium sp. NPDC055683 (assembly GCF_053617895.1). Taxonomy (NCBI): domain Bacteria; kingdom Bacillati; phylum Actinomycetota; class Actinomycetes; order Micrococcales; family Microbacteriaceae; genus Microbacterium; species Microbacterium sp. NPDC055683. The sequence goes on from NZ_JBSHGQ010000010.1 coordinate 42,833, forward strand.
ACCCAGATCGAGCGCGGGATGGCCGTGGAGCGTACGAGCTTCGCGTCCTTATTGAAGGCGCGCGTGAAATCGGTGACCGCCGCGTTGAACCACACCCATGGCAGCAGCGCCGAGATGAGGAAGACGATGTACGGCTCGGCTCCCGCCGACCGGTGGAACACCTGCGTGAAGACGAACCAGTAGATGAGGCTCATGACGAGCGGATCGAGGACAGACCACAGGTAGCCGAGCCAGCTCGTGGCGTAGCGGACCTTGAGGTCGCGTGCCGACAGCAGCCACAGGGAGTGCAGGTAGCGCCTCGGGGATCCGGGCGCTCCGGTGGTACTCGACGACACAGGCTCGATTCTATGTTGAGGCTGATGAAGGTCAGTCCGGCAGCGCGCCGCACTGGTCGATGCGGTAGAGCGTCGACTCGCCGTCCGTCGCCTCCTCCGTGAACAGGCCGGCCTCGACCGCCGCGTGCGGGCCGGGGAAGTGGTTCCCTGCGGGGTCGCCGCCTCCGAACTCGTGCGGGTTGTAGAGGACGTACCGCACGCGCAGCGCGTCGAGGGCCTCGCACACCGCGGGATCGTCCTCGATCCGAGCGAGATCCCACGCGAGGGTCAGGCGGGCCGCGTCCCACTGCCCGTTGACGTGCGGGAACACCGGTTCCCGGCGGCCGAAGAGCTGGGTGAGCGCCGACCCGTCCCACGGGTCCCCGAGCACGCGCTGCCCCGCGGGCACGATGCCCGCGACGCGGTCGTCCATGAAGTCGATCTGCTTCTGCGACACGATCTGCCACGTGGCGCGCTCGTCGGGCAGGGCGAAGACATCGGCCGATGCCGCCGTCGTCCCCGTGAGGGCGAGACCCGCGGCCGACGTGAGCGCGACGGCTCCCGCGAGCGGGACGGCGACGCGGGGCGCGCCCCGGGGGCGCACGAGCCGGGCGAGAGCCAGCACGCCGAGCGCGGCGAGCGGCACCGCGACGACGGGGAGCGCGGCGGCCAGACGGAAGCGGTCCTTGTACCATACGCCGGTCGCGAGCTTCGCGATCACGCCGTCCGACCCCGCGGCGAGCACGAAGAGGACTGCGGCGAGCGCGAACGCGACGACGAGCCAGCGGGTTCGGGGCCGCCGGACGGCGACGACCGCGCCGCCCAGGACGGCCGCCGCGAGGAACGGGGCGACGGTCGTCGTGGTCGCCCCCGACCCCGTCATCGCCTGCAGGGTGAGGACCTGGGCGATGCCGTCGCCGATGCCCTGCACCGCCTGCGCCTGAGGTCCGGACAGCCGGTCCTCGAGCGGCTCGTCGAAGAGGCCCAGCCGGGTGATCGCGTACCAGAGGGCGGCTCCCGCGAGCGCGAGAGAGAGGCCCGTGCCTGCGCCGAGCCATCCGACGGCCCGACGGCGTGCCGGACCGCCGCGTCGCCAGGCGCGCGCGAACCCGCGGCCGAGCACCCAGGCGGCGAACGGCAGCATCAGCAGCGCCCACGTGGCGAGCACGCGCGGGTGGGCGAACGCGAGCGCGACGACCGCGAGCCCCACGGCGGCGATCAGGAGCGCGACCGGCGCCGCGCGCTCGCCGCGCCGCGCCGTCGCGAGCCCGCGCACGGCGAGGACGACGACGGCGAGCGCCGCCGGCAGCAGCGCGTGCGCGAGCCCCGTCGGGTAGACGGTCCCCCACGCGAGCAGCGCGTACGGGAACGCTCCGAACGCCGCACCGAGCGGCAGCGCGACGAGGACCGTCGTCGCGGCAGGGCGTCCCGGCAGCACGACCTGCGCGAGCCAGGCGACGCCGGGGAGCCAGACGAGGGCCTGCACGGCGATCCACACCGCGTTCGCCGAGACCGCGACGCTCGCCCCGCTCAGCTGCGATGTCATGGCGACGAGCTCGTGCCAGGCGGCGGGGTAGTACGCGATCTCGCTCGCGCCGGTCTCGATGAGCGAGCGCAGGGTGAGCGGCGACGCCGAGAACCCGTCGAGGATGGCCGCGACCGCCGACAGGTGGAACACGTTGTCGTACGTCTGCGAGATGCGGTCGGGGTCGGGGACGCCGGCGAACGCGACGACCGCCACGACGAGGGCCGCCCCCGTCCAGACCAGCGCGAGCGGGACGGGCGGGATGCGCGCGCCGCTCACCGCGAGCGCAGGAAGACGTCGCCGCAGCAGCGCCGCGCCGATCCCGGCGGCGAGCGCCACCGCGAGCACCTGCGCGGCATGGAACGGCGCCCCGATGGCGCCGAACACCGTGCCGGCGACGCCGGCGCACACGATGCCGACGAGACCCGCGAGCGCTGCCCGGGCGACGGCTCCCGCGCGCAGCGGCGCGGTCGCGACGAGGCCCGGCCCGATGACGGCCGCGGCGGCCGCGAGGAGCGCGGGCACCGCAGCGAGCCAGCTCATCGTGCGCCCCTCGAGACGGCGACGGCGGTCAGCCGTTCAGCTGGTTCTGCCACATCGACAGCGCGGAGCCGATGGCCATGTGCATGTCGAGGTACTGGTACGTGCCGAGGCGTCCGCCGAAGTGCACGTCCTTCTCCCCCTTCGCGAGCTCGCGGTAGGCGAGCAGCCTGGCGCGGTCGTCGTCGGTGTTGACGGGGTAGTACGGCTCGTCCGCGCGCTCCGCGAAGCGCGAGAACTCGCGCATGATGACGGTCCTGTCGGTCGGGTAGACGTCCTTGCGCTCGGGGTGGAAGTGCTTGAACTCGTGGATGCGCGTGAAGGGGACGTCGGCGTCGGGGTAGTTCATGACGCTCGTGCCCTGGAAGTCGCCGACGTCGAGGACCTCCTCCTCGAAGTCGAGCGTGCGCCAGCTGAGCGCGCCCTCCGCGTCGTCGAAGTAGCGGTCGACGGGCCCCGTGTAGACGATCGGGACCTGCCCGACGAGCGCCTTCTTGTTGAGCGGCTGGCTCTCGTCGAAGAAGTCGACGTTCAGCCTGACGTCGATGTTGGGGTGATCGGCCATCCGCTCGAGCCAGGCCGTGTACCCGTCGGTGGGGAGGCCCTCGTAGGTGTCGTTGAAGTACCGGTTGTCGTACGTGTAGCGCACGGGCAGGCGGCTGATGATGTCACCCGAGAGCTTCTGCGGGTCGGTCTGCCACTGCTTCGCGGTGTAGTCGCGGAAGAAGGCCTCGAACAGCGGCCGTCCGACGAGCGCGATGCCCTTCTCCTCGAAGTTGCGGGCCGTCTTCACGTCGAACTCGCCCGCCTGCTCCTTGACGAGGGCGCGCGCCTCGTCGGGCGAGTACGCCGCCTGGAAGAACTGGTTGATCGTGCCGAGGTTGACGGGCATCGGATACACGACGCCGCTGTGGCTCGTGTAGACGCGGTGCACGTAGTTCGTGAACGTCGTGAAGCGGTTGACGTACTCCCACACCTTCTCGTTCGAGGTGTGGAAGAGGTGCGCGCCGTAGCGGTGCACCTCGATGCCCGTCTCCGGCTCCTTCTCGGAGTAGGCGTTGCCGCCGATGTGGTGACGGCGGTCGATGACCGTCACCCTGCGCCCGGCCTCCGCCGCACGCTCGGCGATGGTGAGTCCGAAGAAGCCGGAGCCGACGACGAGGAGATCCATCCGGATGACGCTCTTTCTCTGGGGGACGGGGCCGCCGACGAGTCTACGTGCACACCGCTCGCGTATCCTGATGCGGCACATGAGCGCTTCCGATCCCCCCTCCCCCGACGAGTCCGTCGCCGGCATGTCCGGCCCCGACGGGCCGCTCCTCCGACTCATCAGGGACCGTCGCGTCGCGTTCCTCGTCGTGGGCGCGATCAACACCGGCATCGGCTTCGCGTGGTTCGTGCTGTTCTCGTCCCTGTTCGGCGAGTGGTGGCCGGGCGCCGACTGGACGGTGTTCGCCGTCATCGTGTGCGCGCAGATCACGAGCACGCTGAGTGCCTTCGTGTTCTACCGCAAGCTCGTCTTCCGCGTGAAGGGCCACGTCTGGCTCGACTTCGCGCGCTTCCAGCTCGTGTACCTCGGCACGTTCGTGCTCAACCTCGTCGTCGTCCCCCCGCTCAAGATCTGGCTGGGATGGCACGAGATCGTCGCGCAGTTCCTCTTCACGTTCGTCATCGCGGTGGTGAGCTGGTTCGGCCACAGCCGGTTCTCGTTCCACCGCAGGAAGGAGGAGGCGCCGTGACGCGGCCTCCCCGCATCAGCGTCGTCGTACCCGCGTTCAACAACGCGCGCACGCTCGATGAGACGCTCCGCTCGGTCCTCGACCAGGATGTCGACGGGCTCGAGCTCGTCGTCGCCGACCACGCGTCCTCCGACGGCACATGGGAGGTCATGCAGCGGTTCTCCGGCGATCCCCGCGTGACGCTGCTGCGCACGGATGGCGGCGGCGGTGCCGCGCGGAACTGGAACCGCGTGACGGATGCGGCGACGGGGACGTTCCTCAAGCTCGTCCCGGGCGACGATGTCGTCCGGCCGGGCGCTCTCGCCCGTCAGGCCGACATCCTGGAGCGCTCCGGCGCCGTGCTCACGGCCTGCCGGCGCGACGTCGTGGACGCCGACGGCCGGGTCGTGATGGCCGGCTGGGGCCTCAAGGGGCTGTCGCGGCCCATGAGCGGCGCCGAGGCGCTGCGCCGCACGGTGCGGGCGGGGCGGAACCTCCTCGGCGAGCCGGCGGCCATCATGATGCGCCGCGACGCGCTCGTCGCGGCGGGCGGCTGGTTCGACCGCTTCTCGTATCTCATCGATCTGGCGAGCTACGCGAGGGTGCTCGTGGGCGGCGGGTTCAGCCCCGACCCCGACGTGGGCGCGACGTTCCGGATGAGCGGCAGCCAGTGGTCGGTCGCCCTCGTCGACGCGCAGACGGCGGAGGCCCGCGCGTTCCACGCGTGGCTGCGCGCGGAGCATCCGGACGTGCTGTCGGAGTCCGATCGCCGCGCGGGCGATCTGCGGGCGGGGCTCATGGCCCGCGCGCGGCGGCTCTCGTACCGCGTCCTGAAGAGGAGGATGGGATGACCGAGGGCCGCCGTCGCATCGCGTACGTCTTCCCCATCTACAACGAGGAGGGGAACATTCCCCTGCTCTACCAGCGGCTCGTCGCCGCGACCGCGCCGCTCGCCGACCGGTACGACCTGGAGTTCGTGTTCGTCGACGACGGCAGCCGCGACGGGTCGCTCGCCCTCCTCCGTGGTCTCCGCGCGCAGGACGACCGCGTGTCGGTGTACGCGTTGGCCCGCAACTACGGCCACCAGGTCGCCGTCACGGCGGGTCTCGACGTCGCCGATGCCGACGCCGTGATCGTCATGGACAGCGATCTGCAGGATCCTCCCGAGGTCAGCCTGGAGCTCGTCGCACGCTGGGAGGACGGGGTCGACGTCGCGTACGCGCAACGGCGCACGCGAGACGACGGCCTCTTCAAGCGCGCGACGGCGCACGGGTTCTACTGGCTGCTCAGCAGGCTCTCGAGCGTGGAGATCCCCCGCGACACGGGCGACTTCCGCCTCATGGACCGCCGTGTCGTCGAGGAGCTTCGCCGCCACCCCGAGCGCAACCGCTTCATCCGGGGGCTCGTCGCGTCGATCGGATTCCGCCAGGAGGCCGTGCTGTTCGACCGCGACGCGCGGCACGCCGGCGAGACCGGGTACCCGCTCCGCAAGATGCTCACGCTCGCAGGCGACGGCATCTTCGGGTTCTCCACGGCTCCGCTCAAGCTCATCAGCCGCGTCGGCGGCACGATGGCCGTGCTCGCGCTGCTGTGGACGATCTACCTCGTCGTCGCGCGGCTCGTGAACCCCGAGTCCGTCATCGAGGGATGGACGTACCTCGCGGCGGGCATGTTCCTCCTGGGCGGCATCCAGATGCTCATGCTCGGCGTGCTCGGCAGCTACCTCGGCCGCATCTACGTCGAGGTGCAGGGTCGCCCGCTCTACGCCTTCTCCGTCGCCGAGCGCGGTCCGCGCCATCCCCCCTCGCGAGACTAGCCCTCGTCGTCGAGACCCGTGCTCGCTGCGGGGGTCTCGACGACGAGGGCTAGTCTCGGCGGATGGCGCTGCGGGCGCGGACGATGGGCCCGACGGCGCGGGCCACGAGCCAGGCGGCGCCGATCAGCATCGCGAGGGTGAACGAGCCGACCAGGAGCGGGGCCGCGGGCGGGCGGAACGTCACGGTGACGGTCTCTCCGGCCGCGACGTCCGAGACGTCGACGGTCAGGAGCCACCCGCGCACGGGATCGGCGGCGGTCGCGCCGTCGATCACGTACCCGGGGTACGGGAGCCGGCTGAGGACGACGGCCCCGTCGGCGGAGGTCTGCTCCACGGTGAACGTGACGGCGGCGTCGTCCTGAGCCGTGACGTCGATCGCCACGCCGTCCGACGTCCAGACGACCCCTCCCGCGCTCGGGAGCGGGGCCTCGCGTTCGAAGAGCCACGTGTAGTCGCCCTCGCCGACGAGGTCCCATCCCTCCGGCGCCTCCGGTGCCACGGGATAGGTGTCCTTCATGGCGAGCACGGTCGACACGCTCATGAGATCGGAGACGCGCTCCCCCGTCGTCTCGTCGATCGACCAGAGCACGTCGAGCGCGCCGCGGCAGGTCGTGCCGCGCAGGTCGATGCACAGGTCGTCGACGAAGGTCTCGAACGGCAGCACGGTGTACAGGTTCGACACCTCGGTGGGGCTGTAGTACCAGAGGTTCGCGAGCAGCCGCTCGTCCCAGCTCTCCGGGTCCCGCCAGCCGTCCTCCACATCGCCGACGACGATCGCGTCGCCGTGCGCGTCGGGGAGCACCTGCTGCAGGGCCGCTGCACTGTCCGGCGCGCTGCGGCTCGGCAGCGGCGAGCGAGGGAAGAAGTACAGCTGACCCGCGACGAAGACCGCCGTCACGGCCATCGCGGCGAGCGCGGCCCACGTCGTACGGCGGCGCACGCGCGGGGTGCGCGCGATGACGTGCAGCAGCACGATCCCCGCCGCCGACACCGCAGCCGCCGCGAGGATCGCGGCCCAGGCGTAGGGCCCGTTCCCCCATGTCAGGAGCGAGGTGACGGCGAGGAGGACGACGGAGAGCCAGAGCGACCGCGGCGTCGCGCCGCCCGGGTAGCGGCGCGACATCGCGACGGCGAAGAGCACGAGGAGGCAGATCGCGAGGTACGGGATGAGCCGGAGCGGCCAGCGGATGGCCCCCATGTGGCTCGGCCCGAGGACGAGCGTCAGCACGATGCCGCCCAGGACGAGCAGAGGGAGGCACCGGCGGACGGCCGAGCGCGCCATGGGCAGGGCGAACGGCAGCGCGAGGAGCGCCCAGGAGATGTACACGAGCGGGCCGACGGTGATGTCGCCGTCCCACGCGCGGATCGTGGCCGACACCCAGGGGTTCGCCGCCGAGGCGAGGTCGGTGAGATCGGCGTTGAGGAACCCGAGGTTCTCGAACGATGCGTTCCCGCGCTCCGTGACGGATGCCGTGAGCACGGCGGGCAGGTAGACGACGATCGTCAGCAGCGCCCCCCACGCCGATGCCAGCAGCGTCCGCACGACGCGCGCGCCGTCACGGCGCACCGCGTGGCGCACGAGCGTCTCGACGAGCACGACGACGAGCATCATGACGCCGAACACGTACCCGACGGCGATGAGCAGGTAGCTGAGGACGAGGTAGGCGAGCGGCGAGCGGCGCCGCTCGACGGTGCGCCGCAGGGCCCACCACACCCACGGCAGCAGAGCGACGTTGATGAGGTCGGTCGACCACGATGCGGCGTCCATGTACACGACGAAGCCCGACAGGGGCACGAGCACGCCCGCGAGGGCCGCCCACGGGCGGTGCGCACCGAAGCTGCGGGCGAGCAGGTGCACTCCGATGGCGAGCACGGCGAGGAAGACGAGCTTCACGGCCGTGGCGTGCAGCACGGGGCTCTCGCTCAGGCGCGCCGTGAGCGCGATGACCCAGGTGAGCGGGTTGATGAGGCCCCACTGGCCCTCGGCCCAGTAGTTTCCCGCCTGCCAGGCCGACGGGTCGAGCAGCGGGATGCGGCCCTGCAGCAGCTGGTCGCCCAGCTGCCACCACTGCCCTGCCGAGCCGCGCTCGGTGTCGTCGGAGAAGTAGAACCGCGGATTGCGCACGAGCCGGGCTGCCGCGAACGCGAGCGTCAGCACGGCGGCGAGCGCCGGCCATCCGATGCGCGCGAGGGTCTCGGACCTCGTCCGCCGGCTCCTCGACACGCGCATCCGTCCTCCGTCCGCGGCGCCGCCGACCGCCGGCGCGCCAGAGTCGATCGTAATCGCGCCGCGGACGGACACCCGTGTCAGCGCGCCTCGAGCTCCTCGAGCGAGCGCCCGCGCGTCTCCGGCGTGAGGAACGCGGCGGCTGCCGCGACGAGGCAGATCCCGAACGTGACCGCACCGATCGTGAGCGGCACGCCGGCGCTCCCCGGAGGCGCGATCGCCGTGAAGACGCTCGGGAAGAACGCGGCCAGCATGAGCCCGATGTTCTGCGACACGGCGAAGCCCGTCACCCGCACGCGGGCCGGGAACTGCTCCTGGAAGAACGTCGCGAACGTCGCGTTCCACATCTGGAAGAGGACGCTCTGGACGAGGACGACGAACACGAAGACCAGCACGAGGCTGCGCTGCTCGATCGCCCACAGGTACGCGATCGTGAGGAGGCCGCCGCCGAGACCGCCGGCGATCATGAAGCCGCGGCGGCCGAAGCGGTCGGACAGCCCGCCGAAGACGGGGATCGTGAGCGCGGCCGTGATGTTGGCGACGAGCGTGACCCAGAGGAAGTCGCTCGTCGAGAAGCCGATCCCGTACCCCTCCTGCGTCGCGAAGGACACGCCGAAGACGAGCGTCGCCATCCCGATGACGTTGGTGAACGTCATGAGCACGCATCGGACGACGGTCCAGGGATGCGTGCGCAGCAGCTCGACCAGGGGGAAGCGGCGGCGCGCGGTCGTCGCGCTCTGCGTCTCGAAGACCGGCGTCTCGCGCACTCCGCGCCGGATGAGGTAGCCGGCGAGGATGACGAGCGCGCTGAGGAGGAACGGGATGCGCCATCCCCACTCGCGGAACGCCTCGTCGCTGAGGAGCGCGGCGAGCGGCAGCATGACGCCGGTGGCGAGGATCGAGCCGATCTGGGTGCCCTGCAGCGTGAAGCTCGTGAAGAAGCCCCTCCTCGCGTCGGGAGAGTGCTCGACGACCATCGCGCCGGCGCCGCCGAGCTCGCCCGCGACGGCGAAGCCCTGCACGAGGCGGAGCACGACGAGGAGGATCGGGGCGAGGATGCCGACCTGGTCGTAGGTGGGCAGCACGCCGACGAGCAGCGTGGAGAGGCCCATGAGCAGCATGGCGAGGATGAGCACGTTCTTGCGTCCGCGGCGGTCTCCCCACGCCCCGAGCACGACGGCGCCGATCGGCCTCGCGACGTAGCCGACGGCGTAGGTCGCGAGGGACGAGATGATGGCCGTCGTCGGGTCGCCCGTGGGGAAGAACACCACGGGGAAGACGAGCGCCGCCGCCTGCGAGTATAGCGCGAAGTCGTAGTACTCCAGGGCGCTGCCGATCCAGGCGCTCAGCGCCGCCCTGCGCGGCTCGCGCGCCGTCCCGGTCGTCGCGGGCTTCACTGCACTCACGGGTCACTCTCCTGTCCACGCTGACTCGACCACGGACGCGGTCGGGATGGGTAAGCGTTTTCCACGCTATCAAAACGTTTCAATATGGGCAAGCCGGGCACCCCACCCCGAGCACGGAGGGGACGGCACTCATATGCTCTGTGACACGATGTCTGTGTGAAGGGCATCATTCTTGCGGGTGGTTCGGGGACGCGTCTGCACCCGATCACGTTGGGCACGTCGAAGCAGCTCGTCCCGGTGTACGACAAGCCGATGGTCTACTACCCGCTGTCGACGCTGATGCTCGCGGGCATCCGCGACATCCTCGTGATCACGACACCGCACGATGCGGCCTCGTTCGAGCGGCTGCTCGGGGACGGGTCGCGGTTCGGGGTGTCGATCTCGTTCGCGGTGCAGCCCTCCCCCGACGGCCTGGCGCAGGCGTTCACGATCGGCGCCGACTTCATCGGAGACGACAAGGTCGCCCTCGTCCTCGGCGACAACCTCCTGTACGGGCCGGGGCTGGGCACGCAGCTCAAGCGGTACGCCGATGTCGACGGCGGCGCCGTGTTCGCGTACTGGGTCGCCGAGCCCTCGGCGTACGGCGTGGTCGAGTTCGACGGGTCGGGTCGTGCCGTGTCGCTGGAGGAGAAGCCGGCGCAGCCGAAGTCGAACTACGCGATCCCCGGGCTGTACTTCTACGACAACGACGTCGTCGAGATCGCGCGGAACCTCACGCCGTCGCCGCGGGGCGAGCTGGAGATCACGGACGTGAACGCGGCGTACCTCGAGCGGGGGAAGCTGCAGGTCGAGGTGCTGCCTCGCGGGACGGCGTGGCTCGACACGGGCACGTTCGACCAGATGACGGATGCGGCTGACTACGTCCGCACGATCGAGCGGCGCACGGGATTGAAGATCGGCGCGCCGGAGGAGATCGGGTGGCGACAGGGGTTCCTGTCGGACGAGGAGCTGCAGGCGCGGGCGGAGAAGCTGGTGAAGTCGGGGTACGGGTCGTACCTCCTCGAGGTGCTGGGACGAGGGAAGTAAGCACGTGGGAACTCTTCTGGTCACCGGCGGCGCCGGGTTCATCGGCTCGAACTTCGTGCACCATGTCGTGGCGCACACCGATCACCGTGTGATCGTGCTCGACAAGCTCACCTACGCCGGCAACCGCGCCTCGCTCGCGGGCCTGCCGGAGGACCGGGTCGAGCTCGTCGTGGGCGACATCGCGGATGCGGGCCTCGTCGACGAGCTGTTCGACCGGGTCGATGCGGTCGTGCACTACGCGGCCGAGTCGCACAACGACAACTCGCTGAACGACCCCCGCCCGTTCCTCGACACGAACATCATCGGCACGTACACGCTCCTCGAGGCTGCACGCAGGCACGGCCGTCGACTGCATCACATCTCGACCGACGAGGTGTACGGCGACCTCGAGCTGGATGATCCCGCGCGGTTCACGGAGGCGACCCCGTACAACCCGTCCTCCCCGTACTCCTCGACGAAGGCGGGATCCGACCTGCTCGTGCGGGCGTGGGTGCGGTCGTTCGGGGTCCAGGCGACGATCTCGAACTGCTCCAACAACTACGGCCCCTACCAGCACGTGGAGAAGTTCATCCCGCGGCAGATCACGAACGTGCTGCGCGGCGTGCGCCCGAAGCTGTACGGCGCGGGCGAGAACGTGCGGGACTGGATCCACGCCGACGACCACTCCTCCGCGGTCCTCACGATCCTCGAGCGCGGCGAGATCGGGCAGACGTACCTCATCGGCGCGGACGGCGAGAAGAACAACAAGGACGTCGTCGAGCTCATCCTCACCCTGATGGGGCAGGACGCCGACGCCTACGACCACGTCACGGACCGGCCGGGGCACGACCTTCGCTACGCGATCGACTCCACGAAGCTCCGCACCGAGCTCGGCTGGACGCCGCAGTACCGCGACTTCGAGGCAGGGCTCGCCGCGACGATCGACTGGTACCGGGAGAACGAGGCCTGGTGGGCGCCGTCGAAGGACGGCGTCGAGGCCTTCTACGCGTCGAAGGGGCAGTGACCGCGGTGACGACGTTCGGCATGACCCTCGCCGTCACCCCCACGCCCATCCCAGGCCTCGTCGTCGTCGACCTCCCCGTGTACGGGGATGCCCGTGGCTGGTTCAAGGAGAACTGGCAGCGCGAGAAGATGGTCGCCGCGGGGCTTTCGGACTTCGGCCCCGTGCAGAACAACATCTCCTTCAACGACAAGCCCGGCACCACCCGAGGCATCCACGCCGAGCCGTGGGACAAGTTCGTCTCCGTCGCGACCGGGCGCATCTTCGGCGCCTGGGTCGACCTGCGCGAGGGCGACACGTTCGGCACCGTCTACGCGACCGAGCTCGGCCCTTCGAAGGCGATCTTCGTCCCCCGCGGCGTCGGCAACAGCTACCAGACCCTCGAACCCCACACGGCGTACACCTATCTCGTCAACGACCACTGGTCGCCCGACGCGGAGTACTCCTTCCTCAACCTCGCCGACGAGACCGTCGCGATCGACTGGCCCATCCCGCTCGCCGAGGTGGAGATCAGCGAGAAGGACCGCACCCATCCCCGCCTCGCCGACGTCGTCCCCGTTCCCCCGCGCCGCACGCTCGTGCTCGGCGCGAACGGGCAGCTCGGCCGTGCCCTCCGCGACGCCCTCGGCGACCGACCCCACATCGAGTACGCCACCCGCGCCGACCTCGACCTCGCCTCCCCCGACCTCGACACCGCCCGCCGCTGGCGCGACTACGACACCATCGTCAACGCCGCCGCCCACACCGCCGTCGACCAGGCCGAGACACCCGAAGGCCGCGCACAGGCCTGGGCCGCGAACGTCGCCGGCGTCGCCGCGCTCGCCCGCATCGCCACGGCCCACGGCATCACCCTCGTCCACGTCTCGAGCGACTACGTCTTCGACGGCACCGCCGACACCCCCTACACCGAGGACGCCCCCTTCGCCCCCCTCGGCGTCTACGGGCAGACGAAGGCGGCAGGCGACGCCATCGTGCACACCGTCCCCCGCCACTACATCATCCGCACCAGCTGGGTCATCGGCGACGGCCGCAACTTCGTCACCACCATGGCGTCCCTCGCCGAACGCGGCATCGATCCCACCGTCGTCGACGACCAGACCGGACGCCTCACCTTCACGAGCGACATCGCCGCCGGCATCCGCCACCTCCTCGCCACCCGCGCACCCTTCGGCACCTACAACCTCACCGGCGCAGGAGAACCCCGCACCTGGGCCCAGATCGCCACCCGCGTCTACGAGCTCACCGGCCACGACCCCGCACGCGTCACACCCGTCACCACCGAGACCTACTACGCAGGATCCGCCGGCCCCATCGCCCCGCGACCGCGCAACAGCGTCCTCGACCTCACCAAGATCGAAGCCGCCGGCTACACCCCCGCCGACGCCGATACCCGCCTCCGCGACTACCTCGCGCGCTGACGGTCAGCGAACCAGCAGCCGGTCCCACTGATCGGTGATCACCCTGCGGGCCGATGCCGCCCGCGTCCTCGCCGCGTCGATCCTGCGGTGCACCGCGCGCAGCAGCCAGTGCGAGCGACGGCGCAGCACGACGGCACCGGCGACACGATCGCACAGCAGCGCGTCGCGGTTGCGGACGGGAGGCAGTTCGCCGTCCGCCCCGTCGACGGCGACCGCGAAACCCTCCAGCGAGACCGAGAGCGCGGGGGCGAGCATGCGCTCGAGCGGAAGGGACCGCAGCGGGTAGCGGGCCGTCCACCGCCAGCCGCCGTCGGGTGCCGGCACCCAGTCGACCGCAGCGGCGGCCACGTCGTCGGCCCCTGCCCCGGCATGCAGGATCGGCATCGCACGGTCCCCGCCGACGGCGCTGCGGCCCTCCACCTCCACCACGCGCCCGTTGCGCACGACGCGCCGCACGCGGCCGGCGACGAGCGCCCGTGCGGCCAGTGCCCTCGCAGCGAGGGCGGGGTGCGTCGAGGCTTCCGGCACGAGGACGAGCGCGTCGGGGGCGAGCACGCGGCGGGCCTCCTCGACGAGCGCGCGCCAGCCCCGCGCATCGTCGACCGGCACCCCCGCACGCAGCGCCGCCGCGACCGCGGGAACGAGGGCGACGCGCACGTGGGGCCAGAGCAGCTCCGCGTCCGCCATGGACGTGAGCGCCCACACCCAGTCGCGCACCTGCGCGGCGGGATCATCGGCACCCCCGCGCAACCAGCGCGCGAGGGGTCGGGCGGCGGCCGTCCTCCCGCGCGCCACCAGATCGATGACGAGCGCGCGAAGCGGGTCCGCGTGCGCCGGCCCCGCAGGGAGCACGTCGAGCAGCGCGCGCAGCGCGGCGCGGACGTCGTCGTCGTCGACGCCGTCCTCAGCGAAGTGCGCGACCCGCGCGAAGGCCTCGTGCTCGCGGACGAAGCCGCCATAGGCCAGCGCGAGCGCGGGCGCACGGCGATCCCCGACGAGCGTGGCGCATGCGCGCTCCGCGACCAGGTAGTCGACGAGCGCCAGCCGGCGCGCACGGCAGCGGTGCTGCCCGCCGACGACGTCGATGCGGTCGGCTGCGAGCAGCACGCGCGTCGTCCCCGGCAGATCATCCTCCTCGCGGGGAGGCCGCGGGGCGGCGCGCAGGAAGGAGGTGTCGAAGACGGCCAGCCCGCACCCTCTCCGGGCGATCAGGGTCGGGTCAGCGCGGACGCTGGTGCCGGAGCGCGTCTCGCCGCCGAAGAGCGCCACATCCGAACCCGTGCGTATCAGGCTCTCGACGAGAGCCTGATACGCACCAGCGGGCACGTCGTCGGAGTCGTGGAACGCGATGAACGCGCCGCGCGCCGCGTCGATCGCCGAGCTCCGGAGCGAGCGCTCCCCCGCGCGCACGAGCCGGACGCGCCCGTCGGCCGCGGCCGCGCGGGCGACGTGCTCGAGGGATGCCTCCGACGCCGCGTCCACCACGACGATGATCTCTGCCTCGTCGACGCGCTGCCGGAGCACGGTGTCGAGGTCGGGCGGCGTCCCGCGTACGAGGACCGCGATCGTCAGGCCCCGGCGTTCGCGCATCTCGGGATCCTACTGCTCGTCGCGATGGGCGCCCTGACGGGACGGCTCCGAGCGCACGGCTGCCGATGCCGCTCCGATCGCGACGGGGAGCGCCGCCGCGAGCGGGAGGATGTAGCGCATGCCGCCGGACACCGGGCCCGCGAGGATGGTCGCGAGCAGGATCGCGGCGGGGACGAGAACGGCCCCCTGCTGCCGGCCTCGACAGCGGATGATGACGACCGCCGCGATGATCCACGCCCAGACGACGGTCGCCGGGGTGATCGTCAGCCCCAGGAGCGGGATCGCCCTCAGGGTGTCGCCGAGCAGCTCGTGGCGCACGAGGAAACCGCCCAGACCCGTCTGCGGCGGACGCGCATCGATGTCGAGATGCACGTCGCGGACGTCGTTGTGCGACGAGAGGATCAGGCCGTCGTAGGAGGCTGCACCCGGCGCCCAGTAGCCGACCGTTCCCGCGAGCGTCGCCTCGATCGCCCTTCCCGGATGCGCCGCGGCGATCCTCGCCCACGACAGCAGGAACTCCCCGGTGCCGATCGCGCTCCATCCGGCATGCGCGTCGGCTTTGACGGGATCCGAGATGAACGGGTCGTACACGTCGCCGATGCCCTCGGCGCCGTTCTCCGGGAAGAGCTCGTCGAGGAAGCGCCGGTCCTGCGCGTCGAGGTCCTCCGTCGCGGCGATGCGCGCGAGCTGCTGCAACGGCACGCTCCATGCCTCGGCCGGCGGCACGGGCGCGGCGTCGAGCGCCGAGGTCAACGGACCGGCATATGCGGCGTACACGACGGCGATCACCGCGAGAACCGCAGCAGCACGGCGCCAGACCCGGCGCCAGACGAGTCCGATCAGGATGGCGATGCCGGCGAGCACGACATACACCCCGTTGTTCCGCAGCACCGACGTCGCGGCCCCCGACACGATCAGAGCCGCCCAGGCCCACGCGCCGCCCCCCTCGCGCTGCCGTCCGATCGTCAGCTCGCCCACGCAGGTGACGAAGACGACGAAGGCCGTCGTGAACGGCATGTCCTTGACCACGGTGATCGAGAAGATCCCGAGCACGGGCGACGCCGCGAGCCAGAGGAACGACACCGCCCACGCGCGCGTGCCGACGCCCCAGACGGCCATCCGCCAGAGGAGGAAGGCCGACGCCGCCGAACTCGTGAGCAGCTGCACGGTGGCGCCGAATGCCACGATGCCGGCGTCGCCGCCCCCGAGGGCGCCTCCCAGTGCCTGCATCGCACCGACGAGGAGCGAGTGCGCGACCGGCTCGTACTGCTCCCACTCCCCGACGCCGCGCACGTACGAGAACGATCGGAAGGTGTCGAAGGGGACGATGCCGGGCCACCACGCGACGAGGTACGGCGTGCGGACGAGCAGGAGCGTCGCGAAGAGGGCCCCCATGCGCCCGCGTGCCCGCGGGCGACGGCATGGACGGCCTTCGCGAGCACGCCCTGGGACGGCGCGATCGCATGCGGCTGACGCGAGCGCCGCGCGTCGACCGCGGCGAGGAGGAGCGCACAGAGCACGACGGCCGTCCAGGCGACTCCGACGAGATGAAGGCAGGCCCAGGCTCGCACCCACGGGTCCGCTGCGACGAACAGCCCGAGGTCGGCCTCGGGTCGCCGCGTGAGCGAGATCCCCGCGGTCTCGGCGAGCGCCGCCGCCGTCCCGAGCGGGACCGCCGTCGTCCAGGCGCTCCGCCCGGCGCGAGCGAGGGCACGGCGTCCGAGGAGGACCAGCCCCGCGAAGACGGCGATCGCGAGCATCGACGCGTCGTCGAAGGCGTCGAGGAGAGGTCGCGGGGTCGCACCGGCGGCGAACGCGATCGTCGCGACGACCGCGCCGACGACCGCCAGCAGCAGCAGGAGAGCTTCTCGCGTCGATGACAGCCGCACGGACCCATTGTCGCGCGTGCCAGGGCCTCACGCGGACAACGACGACGTCACGCGCTCGGACTCGTCCTTCAGGTTGCGGGGCGCGCTCATGGGAGGATGGGTCAATGCGTCAGTCCGGTGTCTCAGAACCCACCACGCACCGCGGCATCCGCAGCGATATCCAGGCGCTCCGCGCGTTCGCCGTGCTCGGCGTCGTCCTCTTCCACATCTGGCCGCGCGCGCTCCCCGGGGGCTACGTCGGGGTCGACGTCTTCTTCGTCATCTCGGGCTTCCTCATCACCGGCCAGCTCGTCAGGTCGCGCGAGCGCGGCACGCTGAAGCTCGGCGCGTTCTGGGCGGCGCGGGCGCGACGCCTCCTGCCGGCGAGCCTGCTCGTGCTCCTGGCGAGCGTCATCCTCACGCTGCTGTGGGCGCCCCCGACGCTGCAGAGCCAGTATCTCCGGTCGATCGTCGCCAGCGCGCTCTACTTCGTCAACTGGCAGCTGGCGGCGGATGGGGTCGACTACCTCGCCCACGACAACCAGCCCCCGATCGCCCAGCACTACTGGTCGCTCGCGACGGAGGAGCAGTTCTACGTCATCTGGCCCCTTCTCATCCTGCTCGGAACGATCGGCGCCGTCAGCGCCTCCCGACGGCGGATGCTGCGGCTCGGCGCCGCCGCCATCGCCGTCGCGGGGTTCGCCGTCTGCATCTGGCTGACGTCGACGAGCTACCCATTCGGCTACTTCTCGACGGTCAGCCGGATCTGGGAGTTCGCGCTGGGCGCTCTCGTGGCGCTCCTGCCGCGTTTCGCCCTCGTCCGATGGGCGCATCTCACCATCTGGGTCGTGTCGCTCGCCGCGCTCATCGCGACGGCATTCCTCTACGACACCGCGACGCCGTTCCCGGGGCCGGCCGCGCTGCTGCCCACGGCAGCCACCGCCGCGCTCATCGCGATCGGCCCCGACGCGCCGGCACGGCCGCTCCAGCGTGTCGTCGCCTGGCGGCCGGTGCAATGGCTCGGCGACCAGTCGTACGGCATCTACCTCTGGCATTGGCCGCTGGTCGTCATCGTCCCGCACGTGCTCGGCCGCCCGACGGACCTTCCGGAGAACGTGCTGATCCTCGTCGCGACCGTCGTGCTCGCCGCGCTCTCGAAGCGGTTCGTGGAGGATCCGATCCGCTTCGGGTCGCGGGTCAAGGCGCTCCGGCCCGCTCCGGTCCTCGTCGCGACGGCCGCATGCATGTCGCTCGTCGTCGGCGCGGCTGCTGTGCCCATGTGGAACACCGCACGCGCCGCCGCCGAGCAGCAGGAGGCGGTCGAGGACGAGCTCCTCGACCCTTCGCAGTGCCGTGGTGCGAGCGTCCTGCTCGACGCGGACTGCGCCGGGGTGCGAGACGACGCGGTCGCCGCCGACGCCGTCGTCCCGGCCCTCGCCGGTCTCTTCGACGACACCGGCGGGGCGTACGGCTGCTACGACTACGAGCCCACGGCCGGTGGCGAGCCGACCTCGTGCACGTTCGGGAGCGAAGAGGGCGACGCGCTGCGGATCGCTCTCACGGGAGACTCCCATGGCGCGATGCTCGTCCCCGGTCTGCGCGACGTCGCGGCAGCGCGGGGATGGTCGTTCGACACGTTCGTCGGCCGCGGCTGCGTCTGGCAGGAGCCGGCGACATCGGACTGTTCGGCACGCAACGATCTCCTGAGCGCGCGGTTCCTCTCCGGCGACTACGACGTGCTGCTGGTCACCGCCATGAACAGCGTCGAGCGCGACGACGACGAGCGTGCCGCCGTGGCCGAGGAGTACGCGACCGCGTGGCGGGCGGCGGAGGAGGCCGGGGTCCGCGTCGTCGTCCTCGCCGACAACCCCTCGGTACCGCAGAGCGCACAGGATTGCGTTTCGACGGCGTCGTCCTTCACCGCGGACACCTGCGCGTTCCCCCGGTCGGAGTCCCGCCTCGATCTCGATCCGCTGCGCAGCGCGGCTTCCCTCGCCGACGTCGACCTGATCGACCTGAGCGACGCGTACTGCGACGACGACATCTGCTCCATGATGCTGGGAGGGGTTCTCGTCTACCGCGACCTCCACCACATCACGGCGACGTTCAGCCGTACCCTCGCTCCGCACCTCGCGGACGAGCTCTCTGCTGTGTTCGCCCAGCGCCCGTGAGTCATCACCTCGAGAGGACGACGACATGAGATCAGCAGCCCAGGTGCTCGTGTTCCCCGCGTGGCGCGACAACCCCTTCCTCAACCTCCTCGAACTCGCCGCACGCACCTCGGGCTATCGCTTCCTCGGCGCGACGACGTACGACAGCCTCCTCCGCCAGCTCCGACGCCTGGAGCCGGGCGACGTGTTCCATCTGCACTGGACGTCGCCCCTCCTGCAGGAGGCGGAGAGCGAGGAGGACGCCCGCGAGCGACTGGAGCGTCTCGTGACGGAGTTCCGCGGAGTGCGCGACAGCGGCGTCCGCATCGTCTGGACCCTCCACAACCGGCTTCCCCACGAGCTCGCACACCGAGACGCCGAGATCGGGCTGTACCGCGCTCTCGGCGAGCTGTCCGACGTCGTCCACGTCATGGCTCCCGCGACGGCCGACGTCGTCGCGGACGTCGTCGCGCTCGATCCGGCGACCGTCAGGGTCATCCCCCACCCGAGCTACGAGGGGATCTACGACAGCGGCGTGGATCGTGTCGCGGCGCGCGACTCCTTCGATCTCGGCGCGGATGACCGCGCCGTGCTCTTCCTCGGTCAGATACGCCCCTACAAGGGCGTGGACTCGCTCGTCGCGGCAGCAGGACGGGCGGTCGAGGACGATCCCGATCTCGTCCTCATGCTCGCCGGCGTGGTGAAGGACCTGTCGGAGGAGGACTTCCTGCGGAGCATCCCGGCCGACCTGCGCACCATCACGCAGTTCTCGTTCGTCCCCGACGGCGACCTCGCTCGCTGGTTCCGTGCCGCGGACGTCGCAGTTTTCCCCTATCGGGCGATCCTGAACTCGGGGAGCCTGCACCTCGCCGCGACGTTCCGCGTCCCCGTCATCCTCCCCGACGAGCGCCACCTGCGCGCGCAGTTCTCCGGCTGCCCGTGGATCGCCTTCTTCGATCCCGCGCGGCCCGACGCATCCATCGCCGAGCTGCTCTCCGATCGGTCGACGTTCGACCGGGTGTCGGAGGCCGATTTCGCGGCGTTCACGGACGAGATCTCACCGTGGGGCGTCGCGCGCCGCTACCGGCAGCTGCTCGACGAGCTCAGCGGCGCTTCAAGCTCCTGACCCGGTCGCGCGCGAGGATGATCCCCCGCCGCGCGGCGCGCGGCGCCCAGTGCCGACGGCGCCGGATGACCGTCACGCCGTCGACGCGGTCGTAGAGGAAGCTGTCGCGCGCGCCGTACGCGGGCAACTCGCCTTCGCCGCGAATCGCGGACGCTGAGCCCGTCGCGTGAACGAGGAGCGCCGGCGTGAGCGGCCGGTGCAGCGGAAGAGATGTCACGGGGAACGTCGCCCGCCAGCGCCAGCTCCCGTCGGCGTCGCGGCTCCAACGAATCGACGCGGGCCGCACGGGTGCCAGACCTGCGAATTCGCCGTCGTGGAGCACCGGAGCCACGGCGTCCGCGCCCGCGTCACTCCGTCCGACGAGCACGAGCTCACGGTCGCCTCCCGTCACCTCGGTGACCATGCCGCCGAGCTCTGCCCTCGTGGCGAGGATCTGGTCGTCACGAACGCCTTCGAGCCGTGCCTCGGGGACGAGCATGAGGAATCGTTCCCCGAAGACCTCGCGGACGGTCTCCACGAGTGCACGCCAGTGGCGGGCGCTGGACGGGTTCGCCCGCGCGGTCAACACCGTGGTGAGGGGCGCGAGGAAAGCCAACTCCGTGCCCGGTCGCAGGAGCTCGTGCGCGCGGATGCGCTCGAGCGCGTGCGCCCATCCTTCGAGAGCGCGGTCGGCGTCGACCTCGGCCACATGGTCGATGGCTTCCGACATCGTGCGCGCCGCCGCCATCTCACCGCGTGCGACGAGCTCGACGACGAGGCGCTTCAACGGACTGATGTGCTTCGGCGGTCGCGGCGTCGCGTCGAGGAGCCCGGCCACGGCCGCGCTCACGGCGGCGTCGTCGGCCCGGGGACCGTCCCACGTCGCGACGTACTTCGCGATGTGGATGTAGCCGTCGCGGTCGTAGACGAGCGAGGCGTACACCTTGTCGATCGGGCGGCTGTGAGCCGACACGACGAGCTTTGCGCACTCGTGCTCCTGAGCGAGGTAGCTGAGGACGGACGTCGCGGAATCGGCCTTCGCCGTCATGGAGGTCCCGCCCGGACGCTCACGGTAGAGATACACGACGTCGGGAACGATGTCGACCTTTCGAGCGAGCAGATAGGCGCGCATCATCGGGACGATGTCGTTGGATCGAGGCACATCGGGGAATCGGATATGCCTGCTCTCCCACCAGTCCCGGTCGAACGCCTTGTTCCAGCACGGCCTGCTGTACATCAGCGTCGGCTCCTCCGAGAGCGTCGCCGCGCTCCTGTGGTGTCCGAACGCGGGCATGCTGTCGGTCGGCCGCCAGGTGTCCATCGGGCGGAACTTCAGGTAGTCGCCGAAGGCGATGTCGGATCCGCTCTCCTGGAGACTCGCGACGAGCGCCGCATATGCGCCGTCGGGGACGATGTCGTCCCCGTCGCAGAACACGACGTACCGTCCGGACGCGTGATCGAGCCCGAGGTTGCGAGCCGTGCCACCTCCTCTGCTGATCGCATCGACCAGGGTCACCCGAGTATCAGCTGTCGCGTATCGATGCACGATCTCGCGGGTGCCGTCGGTCGAGTGGTCGTCGACGACGATGACCTCCATCCGGTCGACGCCCTGCGCGAGGACACTCTCCAGCGTCTCCCGCACCCACGGCGCGACGTTGTGCGTCGGCATCACGACCGAGAGGACAGGAGCGGCGTCTGGCTCGCGTCCCGCGCGATGAGGCAAGGTCACGCCGAGCGCGTCCGCCTCCTCTCGCGTGATCCCCGAGGTCGGGGGCGGCACCGCCATGAACCTGTCGAGCTCGACTGCAGCCCTTACGGTCTCTCGCGCGGGTTCGGCTCCCATCGCGCGCACGAAGGAGTCTCGTTGGGAGTTCGCCGCCGCACGCAAGCCGGCGTACGACAGCGGCAGCTCCACTGCGGGGCGGATCGCCGGTCGCCCCCAGAGGTCCCACGGGAACGCCCGTTCGAGTGCGTCAAGGTCCACATCGGGGTCGCCGACGGGTCCCAAGGCCAGTGCCTCTTCGACGGACGTCGCGAAGCTGACGTTCGGCCGTCCGGTCCCCGCGTAGTAGTCGACGTACTTGAACGGGCTCTCCGTCGCGGAGATCAGCGGCCTCGACGGCACGCCGTACGCGTCCGCGACGATGAGCGCGTGCAGGGAGCTCGCGACCACGAAGCGGGCCGAGGCGATGCGCTCGATGATGTCGATCGGGTCGCCGAGAGGACTGTCGACCTCGTCGCGCGAGAAGGAGGCGACGTCGTTGAGGTTGGGGATCACGACGGTCTCCGTCCCGTCCGTCCGACGGATGTCGGGCAGGAGGCGCGGGAGGAGGAGGGCGGGATCCCCGAACACCGCCGGGACGGCGATTCCGCGGCTGAGGAGCGCCGCACGCGTGAGAGGGCCGCGGACGGCCCTCACATCCAGCGCGGCGGGCAGATCGAGGTCGGCGATCTTCCCATTGACGCCGCTCCCCCACACCACGTCGCCGTGCTCGGCGAGGTGGAGCACGCTTCCGACGCTCAGCAGTCGGCGGTCCCTGCGGATCTCCCGGTCGACGCGGATGTCGGTGCGGCGCAGGAATGCCTCGACGAGAAGGGGGCCGATCCCGTCGCCGAAGTTCGTGCGGCTGCTCCCCGCCTCCTGACCGCCGTCAGGTTCCCAGTGGAAGCAGGGGACACCCGAGATGATGGTAGAGCTGAACACCCGGAGATCCTATCTTCTGCGGGTGTGGGCTCCCCTCGCGACGACGTGGGTTCAGGGCACCGTGACGGTCCGGCACCCCAGCGTCCGGTTGTTGCCGGCACCGATGTCGTTCGCGGCGAGACAGACCTCCCTGGTTCCGGATGCCAGCGGGATGGTCACCTCGAACCCGTGTCGCGCGCCGTAGTACGGGTAGGCCGCCCCGACATCCGCTCGCACGGCCGATGCCCCGAAACGGCGGACGACGGCGCCGTCGGCCTTCGCGCGGACGGTCACCGTGCCGCGCGTGGACGGGTCGATGGTCCACCCGCGCACGGTCACGCCGCCGGCGACAGTGCGCCACGAATCCACGTGCCCGATGGGCGAGTCCCCGAGGCGCTCGACGGTTCGGCAGCCGAGCGTCTTCGTCCTGCCGTCCGCGACGTTGTTCGCGACGACGCAGACCTCGTGCGATCCAGTCGGGAGGGCGATCTCGTCGTAGAAGGCGTGCGCTGCACCGTACCCGGGGAACCGGCCGGCGAGGTCGCTCCTCGACGTGTCGGCCGCGAACCGCGCGACCACGGTCGAGCCGACCTTGACACGGATGGTGACGGGCGACGTCGTGTCGGGATCGATCGCCCAGCCCGCGATGTGCACTCCGGACGCCGTCGGCGTCCAGGAGTTGAGATAGCCGATCGGGGTGCCCGCGAGGACCTCGACAGCCTGGCAGCCGAGCGTTTTCGTCGTTCCCGCTCCGACGTTATTGGCGACGACGCAGACCTCGTGTGCGCCGGCGCCCACCTGAAGCGTCGAGGAGTAGCCGTGGCGCGTCCCGTACCCGGGGTAGAGCGAGTTCACCCCCGGACGGGAGCCACCCGCGTTCAGACGCGCGACGACCGCGCCGTCCACCTTCACGCGCAGCGTGACGGCGTCGGACGTGTCGGGGTCGAGTGCCCAGCCGGAGATGCGGACGCCTCCGGGCACGGCCGCGACGGGGTCGAGCTTCCCCGTGGGCGTCCCGCCCGCGGGCGACACCGTCCGGCAGGAGATCGTGCGGTTCGATCCCTTGCCGATGTTGTTGGCCGCCACGCACACCTCCTGTGAGCGCGGCGCGAGCGGGACCGTCACGCGGAAGCCGTGCGCGCCCTTCGACGAGTGGGCGTCGTCCGCCGTGACGCGGGTGACCCGGTCGCCCACCTTGATCCGCAGGGTGACGGCGCCGGACGTGTCGGGGTCGGTCGCCCATCCGGAGATCGTGACTCCCGTGCTCGTCGCCTTCCACGAGTCGACGCCGCCGACGGGGTCGTGGTTCACGACGGCGGGCTTCGCCGGGGTGCGCGTGGAGCCGAACCAGTCGGTGAAGTAGTTGTAGAAGTTGCGGTTGCCGTAGGCGGAGCAGGAGTCTCCCGTGCCGTAACCCGCCTTCAGCGCGGCGGCGTTCGGTTGGTAGGGCGTGTAGTAGTAGAGGCTCGCGGTCGCCTTGTTCTTGATCGTGACGGCGCTCGAGCCGCACGACGCGTTCGGGTGGTATCGGACCTGCGAGCTCTTGCCGACGGGGAACCAGGTGAACCACGACGCCTTCGCGTAGATCTGGTACTGGCGGGCTGCCCCGTAGACCTGGTTCTGGAAGCCGTAGTACGCGGTGTCGCACGCGGAGGTGTCGGGGCAGGCCATGCCCATCGCGATCGTGTACCGCCAGTCGCTCGGCCAGGTGTGGGTCACGAGGCCCTGCTCCTTCTGGAGCATGACGAGGAGGACCTGCGGGTTGATGCCGCACGCCTTCGCGACCTTGGCGATGATCGTCGCCGCCGTCTCGCTCGCGGCGCCCTGGTAGGGCTTCGTGCAGTAGCTGTCGGCGGCGCGGTCGGTGGTGCGCGTCTTGTAGTCCTTGAGGCAGACGTACCCGCTCTGGCAGGCCGGCACCTTGCCCTTCAGGAAGGTCTGGATCTGCGCGGCGGTCATGGCGCCGCTGTTGTAGAAGACGGCGTCGCTGATGATGTTGCCGGGGTCGAACCCGACGAGCGACATCGCGTCGGTGCGCACCTGCGCACCCTCCTCGACGACGGCCTCATCGAGGGTGGAGTCGCCCGCGATCCGGTCCATCTCCTCCTGCGTGAGCGACGTCGGGGTCGGAGAGGGTGTCGCGGTCGGGTCGGCCGTCGGCATCGGCGATGCGGATGGCGTCGGCGAGGGCGTCGCGGAGACGGTCGGCGTGGGCGTAGCAGTCGGAGCGGGGGACGCATCGATGGTGGAGGGCGCAGTCGTCGTCTCCACCGTGAACGCATCGGTCGGCTCGGGAGACGGCGTCGCGGCCGTCGCGCCCTGCGCCGAGACGGTTCCGATCGCCAGGGCGAGGACGGCCGCCGTCGCGAGGGCGAGCCGTGCGGGCACGGCAGACAGACGGGGAGGACGCACACGCATGTCAACCAGTGTGACAGATGTGAATAAACGCGAGTATCCCTGGGACCCCAGATCTTGCGCACTCGATCCCAGCGCCGCGAGCCGGGCCACACAGCACACACGAAGACCCGCTTTGATCTCGAAAAAGCTTGGAACCTCTGAGGCATACGCAAGACCAGGCGTCGGCGTTCGCTGTCCCCTGCGCGCGGAGCCAGACCCCGAGTTGACGCCGACAGACCTGGACGACGTTAGGAGCGCGTTGATCGGCGCTCGGATCGAACGAGTCGACAGCTAATCGAGAAACGCACGTCCGCTCGGTAACAGCGACGCACGTCCTCTCCGTATCCGCGAGCCAATGACCTGCCCGTTGGCGAAGCCCAGACACAGAGCCCATCACGTCAAGACATCGAACAGCGCGGTGCCCATCTTTCAACACTATAAACGCGGGAGAATATGGAACGGGTGCACGAAGCGCTCATCAAATTCGCATCCAGGAGAAAGTGCTCAATGCTCAAAGGCTACCGCAAGAGCAGGTGGGGCGCACGGCCAGGGTGCACCCCACCAAGGCGAACTCGAAGTCAGCAACCATTCCCATTGCAGACATTTGTTCCGGTCAGTGACATTGCCGCCCCAATCGTTGTCACGGCGATCCGCGTGCTGGTAGTAGAGCTGAGGATACCCAAAGCAATATTACCTCCGTATGCAGGCCCTCCACTATCCCCATTGGTCATCCCGGGTGCCTCTATGATGGCAACATTACCTACGGTTCCTGCGTTGGTGACAACCGAAGTCTGCTGGTCCACCACCTTTCCGCAATGGGAGGCGTTGGTAACACGCCCATACACGCAAACATTGTTACCTTTCAGGGGGTTTCTCACCGATTCCACCGGACGACCAGTCGTTGCAGCAATATGGAACCACCCGTCCATCATCTTGCTTGAGCGGAAGAACATCGCGTCTCCCTGGGATCCGAAATAGGCGTTACGTCGATTGAGCTCATAACGCTCCGCAGTGGAAGCGAAGTAGTACCAGAGATTGCCGCCCGTGTCACAGTGCCCCGCAGTCAGCACTCCTACATCGCTCCCGGTGCGCGCCTTAACCACGAATCCGGAGGTACACTGCAGCTTCCCATATTGCGAGAGAAGAAGGGATGTTCCGCCAGCCCGGTTGTTGCTGACACTCTGAAAGATTTCTCCTTCAGCCACTTGCTCAACGATCGAAAAGGGCGAACTTTCTGCGGCCCGATTCATTGCGTCACTCACTCCCGCGCTGAAAATCTCTACATTCGGGTCAGTGATAGTATACTCAATGGCAATCGATCCTGCACCAAGTTCAGGATCGGGGCTGGCCGCGATCTGCATCCTTCCGGCATCTATTTCTGCCTGATTTGCATTTGCAGCATCTGATAGTGCAGATGCTGAGGCGTCGACATATTCCTCATTGTTGAATCCCACCTTCTCCTCGATCTCGTACGGCTTTCCGGTAGCGTCGAGTATATTGATCGCACCAAGAGGCGCGTCATCCGAGAAACCAATAACTAGTTTGTCGAGTTCAGGATTCGCAAAATAAGCAAATGAATATTCAGTAGCATAAGTCGCGCTGATAAGGTTTACTGCCTCACTCAACGCATCCTGCTTTTCAGCCCAAGACCTCTCCTCGTCCGTTAGAGGCGCAATTTCCATACCCTCCGGTGCTTCAACCATCGACGTCTTCACCTCAAAGTCCCGCGCACCAGATGATAACGCCTGAGCTGATACGGTGCTGGAAATCAGCGTGCAGGAAACGAGCATAAAACCCGCGCCTAGGCCGTAGAATCCGCGTCGTCGCGAAAGCGAAATATTCATGAGTCCCCCCCCCCCCCCCCCGGGAAGATGTCTAGCTTCAACGCGATCCTATGACCGAGCAAGGGCTCAGCGCTAGTCACGAGCTGAAGCGAGCGAGCCGAGCGCCTCATGTTGGCTGGACAGTCACCTCGCGACCCGGGTACATCAATGAGCGCGGGTTCGCGGCGGAGCTTTTTGGGCACAATTCCCGGAGATGATGTCATCCTGGACCGCGCCATCTCAGACTCACTGAACGGGGGGGGATAGTCCCTCCCCTCTCGTCGGGCCGCGCACATCCCGCGGCGACAACGCGGGTAAACCCGCCGCGCGTGCGGACGCGGGAGCGTTCGACAATCCGGGGCGGATCGGCGTGGTCACTTCTCCGTCCGGCGACACGCACAGCGCATAGCGAACCGGTCACGGAATGCCCGATTCACTGAGCCGACCCACCACCCAGTACTGGGTCGGGCCGGCTCCCCGCCGCACCCCGCCCGCACGGAAGCGGCCCCTCGGACGCGACATGGAAGGATGGAGGGGTTGCGTCACGCAGCGCGGGCCATCGCCCGCGCGCGGATCGGTTTCTGCCGGAGAGGGTGTCAGTCGCGATGAAGTTGAGTGTGGTGGGGTGCGGGTATCTGGGTGCGGTGCACGCGGCGGCGATGGCGTCGTTGGGGCACGAGGTCGTGGGTATCGATGTGGACCCGGGGAAGATCGGGAAGCTGTCCGCGGGTGAGGCGCCGTTCTTCGAGCCCGGGCTGCCCGAGATCCTGAAGGAGGCTCTCGCGTCGGGGCGGTTGTCGTTCACGACCGACATCGCCGCGGCCGCGGACGCGGAGGTCCACTTCATCGCCGTGGGCACCCCGCAGCGCAAGGACGGCACGGGCGCTGACCTGACCTACGTCGACTCCTCCGTGCACAACCTCCTCCCCCACCTGCGCCCCGGCGCGCTCGTGGTGGGGAAGTCGACCGTCCCCGTCGGCACCGCGGGCCGTCTCGCCGACCTCGTCGCGCCCACCGGCGCGCACCTGGCGTGGAACCCCGAGTTCCTCCGCGAAGGGTTCGCCGTGAAAGACACCGTCGAACCCGACCGGCTCGTGTACGGCGTCCACCCCGACACCGCCGACACCGACACCGCCACCCTCGACGCCGTGTACGCCACCGCGCTGACCACCGGGACACCACGGATCGTGACCGACTACGCCACCGCCGAGCTCGTCAAAGTCGCCGCCAACAGCTTCCTCGCCACGAAGATCAGCTTCATCAACGCGATGGCCGAGATCGCCGAGACCGTCGGCGCCGACGTCACCCAGCTCGCCGACGCCATCGGACACGACAACCGCATCGGACGCCGCTTCCTCAACGCCGGCGTCGGCTTCGGCGGCGGCTGCCTCCCCAAAGACATCCGCGCGTTCACCGCCCGCGCCGAAGAACTCGGCAAAGGCGAATCCGTCGCGTTCCTCAAGCACGTCGACGAGATCAACCTCCGCCGCCGCCAGAGAGTCGTCGACCTCACCGTGAACAGCTTCGACGACCACATCAACGGCCACCGCGTCGCCGTCCTCGGCCTCGCATTCAAACCCGACAGCGACGACACCCGCGACTCCCCCGCCCTCGACGTCGCCGTCCGCCTCAAAGGCCTCGGAGCCGACGTCATCGCCTACGACCCCGAAGCCATCCCCAACGCCCGCAAAGCCCACCCCCAACTCCACTACGCCGACACCCTCGACCACGCCCTCCAAGACGCCGAAACCATCGTCATCGTCACCGAATGGGCCCAATTCCGCGACCTCGACCCCACCCTCACCCGCACCAAGGTCGCCCGCCCCGTCATCATCGACGGCCGCAACACCCTCACCCCCACCACCTGGCAAAACGCCGGCTGGACCTACCACGGCATGGGACGCTGACGTGAACGCGCCCGTCGTCGGCATCGTCGTCCGCACGAAGGACCGCCCGGACTTCCTGCGGCGGGCGCTCCGCAGCATCACCGGACAGACGTTCGCGGAGTGGGAGGCGGTCGTCGTGAACGACGGCGGCGCTCCCGGCGCCGTCGACGAGCTCATCGCCGCGCTCCCCGAGGAGCACCGCGCGCGCGTGCGGGCCGTCCACAGCGAGACGTCGCGCGGTCGCTGGGTGAGCGCGAACGCGGGCGTCCTCGCGACGACGGCGCCGCTGCTCGTCCTGCACGACGACGACGACACGTGGCATCCGGAGTTCCTCGAGCGTGCCGTGACCTACCTCGACGGCCATCCGGACCGCGGCGGGGTGGTCTCGCGGATCGAGATCGTCTGGGAGGAGGAGCAGGGCGGGCGCCTCGTGCCCGTGCGCCGCGAGGTCTTCCAGGAGCATCTCCCCGTGCCCACGCTCGCCGACACGCTGCTCTTCAACCGCTACGTGCCGATCGGGTTCGTCTACCGCCGCAGCCTCCACGAGGAGCTCGGGCTCTACGACGAGAGCCTGCCCGTCGTGGGCGACTGGAACTTCAACCTCAGGGTGCTCGCACGCGGTCCGCTCGAGTACCTCGGCGACGCGCCCTACGCGTACTGGCACCAGCGCACGGGGGCGGATGGCGCCGCCGGCAACAGCGTCATCTCCTCGCGCGGCGATCATGAGAAGTACGACGCCCTCATCCGCGACCAGGCGCTGCGCGAGCACGTCGACGAGCACGGCCTCGGCCTCGTGCTGTACCTCACCAAGTTCATCGACCGCCGCTTCGTCGAGGTCGAGAACGGCATCCGCGCCGAGGTCGCGGAGGCCCGCCGCGAGATCGGCCGGTTCAACCTCGTGGCGCGCGGCTACGAGAAGGTCCGGCGGCGGCTGAGGGGCTGAGCCGCGCCGCGTCAGTGCGGCGTGTTTCGAAGCAGTTCGACTGCCTCGTCGATGCCGCCGTCGAACACCACCTTGTGCTCGTGGATGAAGATCCCGCGCGTGCACAGGCGCTTGACCGTTCCCATGTCGTGGCTGACGACGAGCATCGTGACGCCCTTCGCGGTGAGCTCCTCGATCTTGGCGTAGCACTTCTGGCGGAACGGCGCATCGCCGACCGAGAGCACCTCGTCGACGAGCAGCACGTCGAGGTCCACATGGATGGCCACGGAGAAGGCCAAGCGCATGAACATGCCCGACGAATAGTGCTTGACCTCCGTGTCGATGAAATCGCCGATCTCGCTGAACGCGACGATGTCATCGAAGCGGGCTTCGATCTCTTCCCGTCGCATGCCGAGGATCGCCGCGTTCAGATAGACGTTCTCCCTGCCCGACAGATCGGGGTGGAAACCCGCGCCGACTTCGATGAGACCGGCGACACGACCACGGGTGAACACGCGCCCCTTGTCGGGCTCGAGCACCCCTGACACGAGCTTCAGCGTGGTCGATTTACCGGAGCCGTTGAAGCCCATCACGGCGACCGACTCGCCTTCGCCGATCTGGAAGCTGACGTCGTCGAGGGCTGTGAAGACGTCGCTGCGCACCTTCTTCCGCTGGATCCAGCCGATGAAGGCCTCTTTGAACGAGTGCGAATTGCGCTTGAGGAAGAGCTTCGACACGTGGTCGACGATGATGGACGGCTTCGTGGCCGACGTGACGGGGAGGGTGTTCGTCATCACAGATCCTGGGCGAAGGTCCGCTCGAAGCGGCGGAAGGTGTATTGGCCGACCAGGAGCACGACGGCGCAGATCGCCGCAGCGATCGCGAGGTAGATCCCGAAGTGCTCGGGGAAGCCATGTGGCTGCAGCTCCGCATCGGGCGACACGGTCGGCTCCCAGAACCCGTAGTGGAACAGCTCCACGCCGATCGTGATCGGATTGGACATGTAGAGGTGGAGGATCCAGCCGCTGGCCTTCTCCTGCACGAGCGCCCACGTGTACAGGACGGGGGATGCCCACGTGGACACCATCCGGATGATCTCGACGAAGTTCTGCGCATCCCGATAGCGCACGTTGATGCCCGCGAAGAAGAGGCCGAGTCCGAGTGAGGCGACGGCGATGAGGAGTACGCCGAGCAGCGCCGCACCCACCCCGGCGAACGACGGGATCCATCCATAGATGAGACTGACGACGAGCAGGATGGCGAGCTGCGGAAGGAAGTGGATGAACGCCACGACGATGGCCGCGATGGGGAAGAGCTCGCGGGGAAGATAGATCTTCTTCACGAGGGCCCGGTTGTCCACGATGGCATTGGTCGCGTTTCCGAACGCCTCGTTGAAGAAGTTCACGGCAACGAGCCCGGCGAACAGGTAGATCGGATAGTTCGCGATGCCGCGGTCGCCCTCGAAGATGATCCCCATCACGAGGTAGTACATGACGAACTGGATCCCCGGCTTGACGTAGGACCACGTCCAGCCCAGCACCGAGTTGCGGTAGCGCGTCGCCGTGCCCTTGCGCACGAGGAGGCGCAGGAGATAGCGCCAGCGGAAGACGTCAGCGAGCCCGCGGCCGCGGCCCGGGACGTCGTACTCCGACAGATCGATCGTCGTCACTGCTGCGCGCCCTGCCTCGTCTTCCGGGAAAAAGCCACACGCGATCCTATCGCCGCGGGCATCCGGCACCTGGAAGCCCGCCGCGAGGGTTCAGAGCTCCGCATGCAGCTGCCACACCTGCTGCGCCGCGCCGTGCCACGAGAACGCCCGCCCGCGATCGTGCGCGCGCACGCCCATCCGCCCGCGCTCGCCGTCGACCGCGCGAACCGCGTCGGCGAGGTCGTCGACGGCGACGACGTGCCCTCCGTCCGCGACGACCTCGCGATGCACGGCGGAGTCGCGCGCCACGACGGGCGTCCCGACCGCGAGCGCCTCGAGGACGCGCCACGGCCACGCCGCCGTGTCGGCCCCGGCGATGAACGCCGCCGCGTGGTCGAGCACCGCGGCACGATCGCCGCGATCGAGCGCCCCGTGCACGTGCAGCCGCGTGGCGTCGAGACCCGCGTCCGCCGCCCTGGCGTGCGCACGTGCCGCGTCGGGCGCGCCGAGCACCACGACGTCGCGCCGGAGCGCGGCCGCGGCCCGCAGCGCGTCGTCGAGACCGTCGTCCCACGCGGCGGCGAGGTACTCCCCCGGCAGCCCGAGGTCGCGACGTCGGGCGTGCGCATCGCTCGGCACGCCGAAGCCCTCGGGCGGCGCCCCCGCGATCACGCGCACGCGGTCGCCGAAGCGCGCCGACAGGAGGACCGCGAGAGCATGCGACGGCACGATCACGGCGTCGGCGAACCGCTCCGCGCGCGCACGCAGCGCCTCATGGAGCCCGCCCGCCTCTCCGCCCCACAGCGTCACCGCCGTCTGCGCCGGCCGCGCGTGCTTCGCGAGCGGGGCGAGCAGCGTCGGCGAGTGCACGAGCCCGGCCTCTGCTCCGCGCGTCCTGCCCATCCGCCACGCGATCTGCAGCTCGCGGCGGCCTCGTGCCACGCGGTGCTCGGCGCGCAGCCCCTCCACCCCGAGCGGCACCCCTGCGGGGGCGATCGCCTCGACGACGCATCCGGACGGCGCGGCGTCCACGAGCATGCGCGCGAGCCCTCGCGAGGCCTCCGCGAGGTCGGGGTCGTCCGGTGCCGCGAGCTGGTCGAGGACCACCCGCAGCGCGACGGTCATCCCGTCGTCTCCTCGGGGTGCAGGAGCTCCTGGATGTACGCGTGGATGGCGTCGAAGTCGGGGGCGTCCTGGTCGACCGCGAGCGGCCCCTCCGGGGTGAGCTCGAGCGAGGTCACCTCCTGGCCCTTCGCCTTCGCCGCGAGGTCGAGGAACGTCGGCAGCAGCGACTGCGGGATGTCCGTCTCGACGATCGCGGTGCCCGCCTGGGCGACGTCCTGGAAGCGCTGCACGACGTTCTCCGGCGTGAACTGCGCCAGGATGGCCTCCTGCAGCTCCCGCTGGCGCTGCATGCGGTCCCAGTCGCTCGTCGTGTACCGGGAGCGCGCGTACCACTGCGCCGTCTCTCCGTCCATGACCTGCTCGCCGACCTCGATCCAGCCGGTCGCCCAGTCCTCCGCGGGCTGTCCTTCGTAGGCGGGCCCGCCGCCTTCGGGCAGCCGCTCGTCCACCGTGATCGTGACGCCGCCGAGCGCGTCGACCAGCTCGGCGAAGCCGTTCATGTCGATGAACGCGTAGTACGGGATCTCGAGGCCCGTCACGCCCTCCGCGGCGTCCTTCGTGGCCTCGACGCCGGGGGCGGAACCCTGCGACGCCGCGTCGGGGTAGAGCGCGGCCCCCTGGTCGTCCCGACAGACCTCCGCCGCCTGGCGCACGTGGTTCATCCAGTCGTCCCAGCCGCACGTCGCGTCGGCATGGCCCTCGAAGCCGTCCGGGTACAGCGCGTGCATGGGGCTGTCCTCGGGGAACGGCGCGCCGCCCAGCTCGCGCGGGATGCCCGTGATCGTGACGGCGCCCGTCTCCGCCTCGATCGACACGACCGAGATGCTGTCGAACCGCATGGAGTCGCGCCCGTCGCCGGAGTCCGCGCCCAGGAGGAGGATGTTGTAGTAGCCGTCGCTCGGGGGGACGACGGGCGCGCTGGCGGCGAAGATCGACCCCAGGGCGCTCGACGCGGAGATGAGCCGCGGTGCGGCGTACGCCACCGTGCCGCCGGAGAGCACCATGAGGAGCACGGCCAGCACGGCGATGCCGTAGCGGGCCGGCGTGCGCGTGCGCACGAGCCGCACGAGCCTGAGCGTGTCGATGCCGAGGAGCACCCACAGCACCCCGTAGCCGATGAGCACGAGGGCGATGCCGAGCAGCACGAACGGGTTGAGCGCGATCGTGAGCGCGGCGTCCCGCCACAGCGCGAACGCGAGCGCGGCCACGACGGCGAGGGCCCACGAGGAGAGCGTCGCCCCGAGGCCGAACCTGCCGAGCCTTCGGCTGCCCGCCAGCACCTGCGCGGAGCCGGGGATGAGCCATCCCAGCACCACGAGCCACCAGCCGCGCCGCGTCATGATCGACGCGTTCGCGGCATCCGGGTGCCGCATCGGGCGCGTCTCGACGAGCGCGCGCGATTCCGGCCCGGTCCGGGGGCGGACGGTGGCGGCTGCCGTCACAGAGACCCCTTGAGCCGCGCGTTCTTCTCCTCGACCTGCCGTTCGAGGTCGCGCGCGTACTCCTCGATCGCATCCGCCACGGCGGGGTCCGCGACGCCGAGGATGCGGGCCGCGAGGAGGCCGGCGTTCTTCGCGCCGTTGATCGACACGGTCGCGACGGGGATGCCGGCCGGCATCTGCACGATGGAGAGGAGCGAATCGAGCCCGTCGAGCGTCGTGAGCTGCACGGGCACGCCGATGACGGGGAGCGCCGTGACGGAGGCGAGCATGCCGGGAAGGTGCGCGGCGCCGCCCGCTCCCGCGATGATGGCGCGGAGCCCGCGCCCCCTCGCCTCCCGCCCGTAGCGGATGAGCTTGTCGACGGTGCGGTGTGCCGAGACCACCTCGACCTCGTGCGGGATGCCGAGCTCGGTGAGCGCGGTCGAGGCGTCGACCATGACACGCCAGTCGGAGTCGGAGCCCATGACGACGCCGACGAGCGGCGCTTCAGACGAGTTCAGCACCCGACCAGGCTAGGGGGCGCGCCTGGAAATCACCGGGAGCGACATCGAGCGGGCCCGCGCGCGACTAGGGTCGGGGCGTGGAGTGGGAGAGGACGCGCGCCGTCGCGGGCAGGATGGTCGAGCTCGCGCAGACGGGGTCGACGAACGCCGACCTGGTGCGGGCGGTCGACGGATGGCCGCACCTGGGCGTCCTCGTCACGCGGGATCAGCGCGCAGGACGCGGGCGCCTGGACCGCACCTGGATCGCCCCTCCCGGCGCGGCGCTCGCGATCTCGGTCGTCCTGCGCGTTCCGGGGCTGCCGCTCTCGGCCCGGAGCTGGATCCCGCTGGCGGCCGGTCTCGCCATGCGCGATGCCGTCGCCGCGCAGGCTCCCGCGCACGCCGTCGGGGTGAAGTGGCCGAACGACGTCCTCGTCGCGGACGGCGGCGGCCTCCGCAAGATCTGCGGCATCCTCGCCGAGGCCGCGCAGGACGCGGTCGTCGTGGGCGCCGGCGTCAACACGCGCCTCGCCGCCGACGAGCTGCCGGTGCCGACCGCGACCTCGTTCGCGGCACTCGGCCTCACGGCCGACGACGACGCCCTCGTCGCCGCGTACGTGACACGGCTCGACGACCTGCTCGGCCGTCTCTCCCGTGCCGAGGGCGACGCGGTCGCGTCGGGCGTGCGCGACGAGGTCGCCGCGGCGTGCGTCACCCTCGGACGCGAGGTGACGGTGTCCCTCCCGGACGGCGGGGCCCTGCGAGGGACCGCGACCGCGATCGCGCCGGACGGCCGCCTCGTCGTCGACGCCGTGGAGGGCGACGTGGCCGTCTCGGCGGGCGACGTCGTGCACGTGCGCTGACGCGCGCCGTTCCCCGTGCGATCCTCCCTGGCGCGCACAATGGGGGGATGAGCACGCCTGGACCCGCCGGCCGCCCCGCGACGCCGCCCGTCGCGCCCGCGGCCGAGCTGCTCGTCGCGCGCATGCGCGGGCACGCGCGCCGACTGGCCTGGTCGGCGCTCCTCCTCGTCGTCGTGGCGGGAGCCGTGGGCTACCTGATCGGGAACCTGCCCGCTCCGTTCCAGGACTGGATGCTCCTCGCAGCGGGCGGCGCCATCGTGCTGCTGGGAGCCGTCGTCCCCCTCGTGGTCTGGCTGACGCGCACGTACACGATCACGACGCGCCGGGTCATCGTCACGCAGGGACTCCTGGCCCGAGACCGCCGCGAGCTCTCGCACGCGCGCGGCTACGCCATCCGCCTGCGCCGCGGGCTCGGGCAGCGGATGTGGGGGGCCGGCACGATCACGCTGTCGGACGGCGTCTCGGCGCCCCTCGTGCTGCGCGACGTGCCCGACGCGGGCCTCGTGCACGAGGTGCTCGCCGACCAGGTGGAGATGAGCCAGATCCAGGCGCACCGCGACTCGCAGGGCTTCTCCTTCGGTCATCGCCTGCCGGCCCCGCCGACGTGACCGGCTCCGGCCGCCGATGCGCCAGAATGGTCCCATGACGTTGCGCGTGGGTGTGATCGGCGGCGGCCAGCTGGCCCGGATGATGATCGCCCCGGCGATCGAGCTGGGCGTCGAGATCCGCGTCCTCGCCGAGGCGGAGGGCATGTCGGCCGCTCTCGCCGCGACCGCGGTCGGCGACTACACGGACGCCGCGACGGTGCAGGCGTTCGCGGCCGACGTCGACGTCGTCACGTTCGACCACGAGCACGTCCCGCAGGACGTCCTGCGCGCTCTCGTCGACGCCGGCGTCCCCGTGCACCCAGGGCCCGACGCCCTCCGCTTCGCGCAGGACAAGCTCGTCATGCGCCGTCGCCTCGCCGAGCTCGGCGCCCCCCAGCCCGATTGGGCGTCGGTGTCGGCGCCCGACGAGCTGCAGCGCTTCCTCGACGACCATGGCGGGCGGGCGGTCGTCAAGACGCCGCGCGGAGGATACGACGGCAAGGGCGTCAAGGTCGTCTCCTCGCCCGACGAGGTCGCCGACTGGTTCGCGGCGTTCGCGGGCGAGGCGCTGCTCGTCGAGGAGCTCGTCGACTTCCGGCGCGAGCTGGCGCAGCAGGTCGCGCGCCGTCCGAGCGGCGAGGTCGTCGCGTACCCCGTGGTCGAGACGATCCAGCGCGACGGCGTGTGCGCCGAGGTGCTCGCGCCCGCACCCGACGCGAGCGAGAAGCTCGTCGAGGTGGCGGCGCGCCTCGGCCGCGCGATCGCCGACGGCCTGGGCGTGACCGGCATGCTCGCCGTGGAGCTCTTCGAGACGACGGACGAGCGCATCCTCGTCAACGAGCTCGCGATGCGCCCCCACAACAGCGGCCACTGGACGCAGGACGGCGCCGCGACGAGCCAGTTCGAGCAGCACCTGCGCGCCGTGCTCGACCTCCCGCTCGGCGCCCCGGATGTCGCGGGCGGCGCGGCCGTCATGGTCAACATCCTCGGCGGACCGCAGGGCGCGGAGCTGAGCGACCGGTTCGCCGCGGCGATGGCCGCCCATCCGCTCGCGAAGATCCACACCTACGGCAAGGCGCCGCGCCCCGGACGCAAGGTCGGGCACGTCAACGTCGTGTCCGACGAGCTCGACGACGCCGTCTACGAGGCACGGGCCGCGGCCGCCTTCTTCGACTGAGCGGAAGCGCACACACCTCCACGCCAGGCGTTGTGTGCGCCCTCCAAGTCGCCGCGCGCCGCCGCGGCTAGGGTGGAACGGTGACCGAACCGGACATGTCCACCACCCAGGGCAAGATCGCCGACCTGCGCGCGCGCTACGACGAGGCCGTCGTGCAGGCAGAGGCGAAGGCCAGGGAGAAGCAGCACGCCAAGAACAAGCTCACGGCGCGCGAGCGCATCGAGCTGCTCGTCGACCAGGGCTCGTTCGTCGAGTTCGACGAGTACGTGCGGCACCGCACGACCGCCTTCGGCATGGAGCGCTCGCGCCCCTACGGCGACTCCGTCGTCACGGGCGTCGGCACGATCCACGGCCGCACTGTGGCCGTGTACGCGCAGGACTTCTCCACCTTCGGAGGCTCGCTCGGCGAGGTCGCGGGCGACAAGATCATCAAGATCATGGAGTTCGCGCTGCGCGGCGGGATGCCGATCGTCGGCATCCTCGACTCGGGCGGCGCCCGCATCCAGGAGGGCGTCGTCGCCCTCGGAAAGTACGGCGAGATCTTCCGCCTCAACACGGCGGCGTCGGGCGTCATCCCGCAGATCTCGATCATCATGGGCCCGGCGGCCGGCGGCGCGGTCTACTCCCCCGCCCTCACCGACTTCGTCATCATGGTGGACAAGACGAGCCAGATGTTCGTCACGGGCCCCGACGTCATCAAGACGGTGACGGGCGAGGACGTGGGCATGGAGGAGCTCGGCGGCGCCTACACGCACAACACCCGCTCGGGTGTCGCGCACTACCTCGCTCAGGACGAGGACGACGCGCTCGACTACGCGCGCACGCTCCTCGGCTTCCTGCCCGACAACAACATGGCGGATGCCCCCGCGTACGAGTCGGCGTTCGAGTTCGAGACGACCGACGCGGATCGTCAGCTGAACACGCTCGTGCCCGATTCGCCCAACCAGCCGTACGACATCCACGAGGTCATCTCGCGCACGGTCGACGACGGCGACTTCCTCGAGGTCCAGCCGCTGTTCGCCCCCAACATCGTCATCGGCTTCGGCCGCGTCGAGGGGCGCACGGTCGGCATCATCGCGAACCAGCCGTCGCAGATGGCGGGCACGCTCAACATCGAGGCGGGCGAGAAGGCCTCCCGCTTCGTGCGCTTCTGCGACGCGTTCTCCATCCCGATCGTCACGCTCGTCGACGTGCCCGGCTACCTGCCCGGCACCGACCAGGAGTGGACGGGCGTCATCCGCCGTGGAGCGAAGCTCCTCTACGCGTACGCCGAGGCGACCGTGCCGCTCGTCACGGTCATCCTCCGGAAGGCGTACGGCGGCGCGTACATCGTCATGGGCTCCAAGCAGCTCGGCGCCGACATCAACCTCGCCTGGCCGACGGCCGAGATCGCGGTGATGGGCGGCCAGGGTGCCGTCAACATCCTGTACCGCGGCGAGCTGAAGAAGGCGGAGGAGGCCGGGGAGGACGTCGCGGCCGTCCGCACGCGCCTCGCGAACGAGTACACGTACAACGTCGCGAGTCCCTTCCTCGCCGCCGAGCGCGGCGAGCTCGACGGCATCATCGAGCCGGCGGCGACGCGCGTCGCGGTCGCGAAGGCGCTCCGTTCGCTGCGCGGCAAGCGCGCCGAGCTGCCGCCCAAGAAGCACGGGAACATCCCGCTCTGATGTCCGGGCAGAGCGAGGTCCCCCGTGTCGACGTCGTCCGCGGGACGCCGACCGACGAAGAGCTCGCGGCGCTCGTCGCGGTGGTGTCTGAGGCGTACGCCGCGGAAGCCGCGTCGGCGGTCGCGGACGAGCCGGCAGGGGACGACGCCTGGACGCGCTCGCGTCGGCTGCGCCGTCCGCTCGTCCGAGGCGGATGGGCCCGCTTCCGCGGCTGACGCGGCGGGAATCTTGTCCCCCAAAATACCTACAGACAGGGACGTGCGGGTTTTCCATACTGGAGGTGGAAACGCTTCTGCGTTGGCCGCCCCATCCGCTCCAGGGTAGGTGGATGGAGTGCCGGCCCACCGCGGACGGTTTTCGGGTAACCGTCCGCACCGGCCGGGGGTGAAAGATCACCCCCGGCCTTTCCCGTGCCCCGACGGCGCCGTCCCCGGCGCGGATGAGCGGGTCAGGGACGGGAGATCTCGTGCCACAGCGCGACGTCGTCGTCGTCGGCCGGGCCCGCCACCGCCGAACCGCGGCCGACGACCGTCACGGCGATCGCCGGGTGAGGCGACGACCGCACGATGAGACGCGGCGCGGCGGCCGAGCGC
Source organism: Microbacterium sp. NPDC055683 (assembly GCF_053617895.1). Lineage (NCBI taxonomy): Bacteria > Bacillati > Actinomycetota > Actinomycetes > Micrococcales > Microbacteriaceae > Microbacterium > Microbacterium sp. NPDC055683. Next base: position 81,831 of record NZ_JBSHGQ010000010.1, read on the forward strand.
AGGACGGCGGCGAGCTCCGCGCGCACCGCCGCGAGCGCCTCGTCCTCGAGGTCGTCGATGCCGCCCTCGTCGAGCAGCGTGACGGCCGCCCCGGCCTCGCGGAGCACGGCGATCGCCGCGCGCACCTCGTCGTCGAGCAGGCGCGCCCCCCGCAGCTCGTCGCGGAGCGTCCCCTCCGCGATCCATGCGGAGGCCCGCTCCTCCTCTGTCAGCGCGCCTCCCGTCGAGATGACGCGGGTGAGCACGGGGGCTGCGACGGCGAGCGCGTACTGCACGCGCTCCCGGCGCTCGCGCCGCCGCACGCTCTGCGTCGACTGCCACGCCGCGGACGCCTGCTGCAGCGAGGCGAGCTTCACGGTGTCGGCGTACGCGCGGTCCGTGAAGAACTGCAGGAGCTGGCCGACGCCGACCCAGATGACCGAGCCCACGAGGCCGAACGCGAGCGCCCGCTCGATGCCGAGAAGGATCGTCGCGGCGACCGCGAGGATGACGATGCCCGCCCACGCCCACAGCGGTCGGCGGCGGACCATCACGATGGTCATGAGCGCGCCGACCGCTCCCACGTACCAGGTGACGTGCGGGAGCAGCAGCGATGACGCATCGGAGCTCGCCGTGACGATCCACGGCAGCACGGCGGCTACGGCGACGGCGGCTCCGGCTGCCGCATGCGGCAGCGGCGAGCCGCGTCGGCCGTCCACGCGGGCCGGAGGCACCGCGAGGACGAGCGCGGTCGCCCCGGCGTAGAGCGCGATCCCCGCCCAGAGGAGCGCCGGGCGCTCGACGGGCACCGACGGGAAGATCCCCCGCAGCGCGAGGTAGCCGGAGAACACCGCCCCCAGCACGGTGAGCAGCTGCCGGACCTTCATGCGCGGTCCCCGTCCGCCGGCCAGACGAGCGTGACGACGGTGCCGGATGGACCGGAGTCGATCCGCGCACGCCCGCCGACCGCGGCAACGCGCGCGACGATCGAGGCGCGGATGCCGAGCCGGTCGGGCGCGATCGCCGCGAGATCGACCCCGCCTCCCGTGTCCGCGACGACGATCTGCAGACGTCCGGACGACGAGCGGATGCTCGCGCGCAGCCCGGCACCGCCGGCGTGCTCGACGGCGTTCGCCACGGCCTGCGTGGCGGCGAGGACGAGGGCGCGCGCGACGCGCCCCGGGATGCCCGGCATGACGCGATCCGGCCCGTCGACGGCGAGTTCGACGCCGAGGGCACGGGCCTGCGCGCGCACCTCGCCGCGGACCCACCCGGAGGTCACGGGCTCGTCGCTCCCCTCCGGCTCGTCGGACTCCGCGTTCGCGAGGCGCGTGAGCGCCTCCTGCGCCATCGACACGGCCAGCTGCCGCTCGCGCAGCGACTCGGCCCGCCCTGCGGCGATGAGCGCCGCGAGCACGCTGTCGTGCATGAGCGCCGCCACCTCGACGCGCTCCCGCTCCGTCGCCTCGGCCGCGGCGGCGGCGGAGTACTCCGCGATCGCCGCGGCCCGCGCCTCGTCGACGCCCGAGGCGAGGCTCCGGAACATCCACACGATCGCGAGGACGATCGTCCCCACGATGAGCGCCAGCGAGACGTCGTAGGTCGACGAGAGCCAGTTCTCCGCCGTGAAGCCGCGGCGCGTGAGCCGCATGGCGGCGAAGAGGAGAGGCACGCCCGCCGTCCACGCGATCTGCCACGGCAGCGGGAACACGAGGGCGGCAGCCGCGGGCGCCGCGTTGAGCAGGAAGAACACCCACGAGCCGCCCTCCGGCTCGAAAGCGGGAGCGGGGAGCGTCCAGAGGACGAGGAGCGCCGCGGGGAACGCGATCGCGAACACGGCGGCCGCGTGGCGTGCTCCGCGGCCCACGACGCACAGCACGATCATGACGGCGAGCAGGGCGAACACCGACATGGTCACGATCGTGCGCAGCGGCGGCTCGAGATCGGAGCTCGTCGCGGTGCCGAACGCCTGCGCGCCCAGCACGGCGCAGGCGAGCCCCACCGCGATCTGCAGGATGCGCTCCATGCGCGTCGACGTGAAGCCGCGCCCGATGTCGGCGACGGCGTGCCGTCGGAGCGGCAGCTGCGACCAGGCTGCGGTGATCGCGTCGTGCCCGTCCTGACGCCGTCCGCCGTCCACTACCCCTCCGCAGGGGACTCGACGATGCCGTCCTCGATGGCCCGTCGCAGCAGATCGACCTTCGTCGGCGCGGGGCGCCCGACCTCGGTGTACTTCACGCGGATGCGCGTGATGTTCTCCTTCGCCGTGGAGTAGGCGACCCCGAGGCGGTCGGCGACGGCCTTGAGCGGCAGCCCCGCCGCGTACAGGCGGAGCACCTCCCGTTCACGCGCGGCGAGGTTCGCGTCGGCGAACTCGGTGTCGCCCTCCACGGCGCTCGCCCACTCCACGTTGTTGAGGGGCTCGCCGTTCGCGACCGTGCGCACGGCGCCGAGGACCTCCTCGAGCGGCGAGGACTTGCTCACGACGCCGGCGGCGCCGGCGGCGAGCGCCTCCCGCACGGCGACCGGGCGGTCGGCGACGGAGTGGATGATGACGGACGACTCGTGCGCGAGCCGGACGACGTTCTCGGTGACGGTGGTGCCGTCGCCGAGCGTCAGGTCGAGGAGGACGACGTCGACGGGACCCGCTCCCGTCTCGGCGCGCCACGCGAGGTAGCCCGCCACGGTGGGCGCCGTGAAGACGACGTCGTGCCCGTCTCGCCCGAGAGCGGCCTCGAGCCCCAGCCGCACGGACTCGTGATCGTCGATGAGGGCCACGCGGGTCATGCCGAGAAGCCTATCGGGGCGCGTCGCGGCTCATCCGCGTCGGAACACCGCGACCGCCTCGACATGGTGCGAGTTCGGGAAGAGGTCGAGCCCCGAGACGACGTCGACCGCGTAGCCCCGCGCGCGCAGCAGCCCCGCGTCGCGGGCGAGCGCGACGGGATCGCACGCGACGTAGACGACGGCGGCGGGGCCGAGGTCGGCGACGCGGTCCACGACGTCGCGGCCGGCACCCGCACGCGGCGGGTCGAGCACGACGGCGCCGCGCGCGAGCGCCGCGCGCTCATCGTCGTCGGCGTCGACGACGGCCGAGGCGACCCACCGCTCCACGCGCGCCGTCACGGCCTCCGCTCCGGCGAGCCGCGCGAGGTTCTCGGCGGCGTGCGCTGTCGCCTGAGGGGCCGATTCCACCGAGATGATCTGGGTGCCGTCGCCGACGGCCGCGGCGACGGCGTCGGCGAGGAGTCCGACTCCCCCGTAAAGGTCGAGGTGCAGCCCGTCCTCCGCGACGAGGCCCTCGGCGAGGAGCTCTCGCACGGATCCCGAGACGGCGTCGTGCAGCATGCCGGCCGCGAGCCTGTGCACCTGCCAGAACCCGCCCGTCTCGACGCGGAACGCGCGGCCCGCGACGCGCTGTACGACGGCCTCGGGGCGGCTCGGACCGCGCGACCCGCGTGCACCGCCACGCGCACCGCGCGCAGCGCCGCCCGGACGTTCCGCGGGACGGCGCACGATCCGCACGTCGCCGTCCGAGGGGTGCACGAGATCGACGCGCCCCGGCCTCTCGCCCCGCAGCGCGAGAGCCGCGCGCTCGACGGCCTCGGTCGCAAGCGGATGGCCCGCGACCTCCACGACCTCGTGGCTGCGCGCCGCGAACGGGCCGATGCGCCCGTCGGCGTCGACGTGGAGGCCGATCCGCGTGCGCCAGCGCGTGCCGTCCGGCGTCTCCTCGGCGCCGTCCGCTGCGGCGGCGGAGACCGACACCTCGACCGCGCCGCCCGCGAAGCGCTCGAACGCCTCCCGCAGCACGCGCTCCTTCAGCGCGCGCTGGTGCGCGAGGTCGATGTGGCCGAGATCCGCGCCGCCGACGCGGTGGCGGGGGTCCCGCGCGATGTCGGCCTCCGCCCAGACGTGCGGGCGCCGATGAGGCGAGGCGTCGAGCACCTCGAGCGCCTCGGCACGCGCGAAGCTCTTCTTCTGCTCCGTCACGCGGGCGCGCACGGTCTCGCCGGGGATGGCGTCGGGCACGAAGACGACCATGCCCTCCCGGCGGGCGACGAAGACGCCCCCGTGCGCGATTCCGGTCACCTCGAGGTCGACGACGTCTCCTGGCTGCATGCCCCCATCGTCCCATCCCGCGCCTGGCGCATCGCCTAGCGTGGGAGCCATGCAGGTCTGCCTCGCCTCCACCTCCCCCGCCCGCCTGATGCTCCTGCGTCAGGCCGGCATCGAGCCGATCGCCATCGCACCCGACGTGGACGAGGAGGCAGAGATCGCCGCCATCGAACGCGCCGAGGAGCGCACGCTCCCCCCTCACGAGCACGTGCTCGTGCTCGCTCGGCGAAAGGCCGCGGATGTCGCGGCCCGCGTGAGCGCGCTCCATCCCGGCTTCGACGGCGTCGTCATCGGCGGCGACTCCATGTTCGAGCTCGACGGCGAGATCCTCGGCAAGCCCTACACGCCGGATGCGGCGACCGCGCGCTGGCACGGCATGCGCGGGCGCACAGGGGTGCTGCACTCGGGCCACAGCGTCTTCCGCGTCGCGCCGGGAGCGGCCCCCGTCGAGGCGCACGGCGTGGCGGAGGCGTCGGTGTCGTTCGCGGCCGATGTGGACGACGACGAGATCGCGGCGTACGTCGCGACCGGCGAGCCGCTCCTCGTCGCGGGTGCGTTCACGGTCGACAGCCTGGGCGGCGCGTTCATCGAACGCGTCGACGGCGACCCCTCGACCGTCGTCGGGATGTCGCTGTCGACGATCCGGCGCCTCGTGCGCGAGCTCGGGGTGTCGTGGACGAGCCTGTGGAACCGCACAGGCTCGTAGACATCGGCACACGAAAAGCTGTGCACTTTGTGAGGGTCGATCAACGGGGGCCGTGAGGGCCTGACTACGCTGGAACCCATGCCTGCTATCGCCAAGGTGCTCATCGCGAACCGCGGCGAGATCGCCGTCCGCATCATCCGCGCAGCCCGCGACTCGGGGATCTCCTCCGTCGCCGTCTACGCCGACCAGGACCGCGACGCCCTCCACACGCGCCTCGCCGACGAGGCGTACGCGCTCGAGGGCTCCACGAGCGCCGACACCTACCTCCAGATCGAGAAGATCCTCTCCGTCGCGCGCCGTTCGGGTGCCGATGCCGTGCACCCCGGCTACGGCTTCCTCGCCGAGAACGCCGAGTTCGCGCGCGCCGTCCAGGCGGCCGGCCTCATCTGGATCGGCCCGTCTCCCGAGGCCATCGAGGCGCTGGGCGACAAGGTCACGGCACGGCACGTCGCCGAGAAGGTGGGCGCACCGCTCGCCCCCGGGACCCCGGGCCCCGTCGACACGGCCGAGGAGGTCGTCGCCTTCGCCGAGCAGGCCGGGCTCCCCATCGCGATCAAGGCGGCCTACGGCGGCGGCGGACGCGGCCTCAAGGTCGCCCGCACGATCGACGAGGTCCCCGAGATGTTCGAGTCGGCCACGCGCGAGGCCATCGCGGCCTTCGGGCGCGGAGAGTGCTTCGTCGAGAAGTATCTCGACAAGCCCCGCCACGTCGAGACCCAGTGCCTCGCCGATGCCGAGGGCAACGTCGTCGTCATCTCGACCCGCGACTGCTCGCTGCAGCGCCGCCACCAGAAGCTCGTGGAGGAGGCGCCGGCGCCGTTCCTCAGCGACGAGCAGAACGCCGTCCTCTACGCCGCGTCGAAGGCCATCCTCCGCGAGGTCGGCTACACGGGCGCCGGCACGTGCGAGTTCCTCGTCGGCGCCGACGGCACCATCTCCTTCCTCGAGGTCAACACCCGCCTGCAGGTCGAGCACCCCGTGTCCGAGGAGGTCACGGGCATCGACCTCGTGCGCGAGCAGTTCCGCATCGCGGCGGGCGGCGTCATCGACTACGACGACCCGATCCCGCAGGGCCACTCCTTCGAGTTCCGCATCAACGGCGAGGACCCGGGCCGCGGGTTCCTGCCGCAGCCCGGCCCCATCCACGTCTTCAAGACGTTCGGAGGGCCCGGCATCCGCCTCGACTCCGGCGTGACGGCCGGCGACGAGGTCTCGGGCGCGTTCGACTCCCTGCTCGCGAAGATCATCGTGACGGGCCGCACGCGCGAGGAGGCGCTCGAGCGCTCCCGCCGCGCCCTCGACGAGTTCGAGGTGGCGGGGATGCCCACCGTGCTCCCCTTCCACCGCAAGGTCGTCCGCGACCCGGCCTTCACGGCGGAGGACGGCGTCTTCGGCGTCTTCACGCGCTGGATCGAGACGGAGTTCGTCAACGACATCCCCGCATGGGACGGCGAGCTCGACGCGCCCCGCACCGCGGAGGGCCGGCACTCGGTCGTCGTCGAGGTCAACGGCAAGCGCCTCGAGGTCAGCCTGCCCGATCGCGTCGTCGCCGCCCCCGGCGGAACGGCGGGCCGGCCGGCGGCCGTCCCCGCGTCGCGTCGCGCGCACGGCGGCGGCTCCGCGGCGGCCGGCGCGTCGGGCGACGCGGTGACCTCCCCCATGCAGGCCACGGTCGTGAAGGTCGCCGTCGAGGACGGCCAGCAGGTCGTCAAGGGAGACCTCGTGCTCGTGCTCGAGGCCATGAAGATGGAGCAGCCCATCCACGCCCACAAGGACGGCACGATCGGCTCTATCGACGCCGCTCCCGGCGCGACCGTGTCCGCCGGCCACCAGCTGCTGCTCATCGCCTAGCGGGAGTGCGGACGCCGCGAGCCGGTCCCGGGATCCGGGGC